>CAMDOJ010000071.1 GCA_945903555.1 Chthoniobacter flavus | reverse complement strand
ATCCTGAATCATATAGCCACTCCCATCCCCCGCTCATAAACCCGCTCCACCTCCCTCACCACGGGGGGTGACAAAGTGTTCTTTTGTGTGCTACAATATTCCATTATGACTTCCGCCACCGCCGAGAAACTCCACAGCCCCCAGGTGCGCCAGTTTTCCGTTTTCCTACAAAATAAAGTCGGCGCCCTGCTCGAAGTCGTCCGCCTGCTAGATGACAATAACATTATCGTGCTGGCCCTCAGCATTGCGGAATCCTCCGAGTCCGCGATCGGTCGCATGATCGTGAGCGACCCAGATCGGACGAGTGAACTCTTCCTAGAACGCGACATTCCCCATAGCGAATGCGCTTTGATGGTCGTCGAGTTAGATGAAGGTCCGGGCGACCTCTCTCGTGTGCTTGCTGCACTGCTCATGGCCGAAGTGAACATCCACTTCAGCTACCCGCTTCTCGTTCGTCCGCGCGGACGCGCCGTGTTAGCATTGCATTTGGACGACATAGAGTGCTCCTCCTCGGTTCTCCGTGGTGAGGGATTCCAGATTCTAAGCCAAGGCGATCTCTCTCGCTAAATCCTCATGGGGCCCGACGCCAAACCGGCACACGCCCAATCCACTCGCATTCTTCTCGGTCTAGTGGGCGGATTGGCTTTAGGCCTCCTCGCCGGCGGGCTTCTTCCAGAGTCGTCTCGCGAGCCTCTCACATGGTGGATCGATCAAGTCATACAGCCTGCAGGAAAAGTTTTTTTACGCCTCATTTTCATGGTGGTCGTGCCTCTGATCCTCTCCGCCATTGTTCTTGGCACAATGGAAATGGGAAACCTTCGGACCCTCGGGCGCGTCGGCGGGCGAACGTTGCTCCTGACACTACTTCTATCCAGCCTGAGCGTAGGAATAGCGTTGGGCCTCGTTAACATCCTTGCCCCAGGAAAAGCCATGCCGGAGGCCAGTCGCCAAGCGCTGATATCCACTTACTCCAACGCCTCACGCACAAACATCGAGCGCGGCATGCACAGCCAACCGGTAGCTACCACTCTCCTCAACTTCATTCCGGAAAATCCCCTCGCCGAAGCCGTAAACTCTTTCAACCCCGAAAATACTGGCGGCGGCCTGATGTCCGTGATGGTCTTCAGTTTGTTTGTGGGATTTGCCATGACTGTGGCGCCGCGCGAAAAGACCTTGGTTTTGCGAGGTTTCTTTGAGGGGATGTTTGAGGTCTCGATGGTCATCATTGGATTTGCGCTTAAGCTCGCTCCCTACGGTGTCGCGTGCTTGGGATTTGCGGTCGCTGCACGTTTGGGATTCGACCTTTTTCGTACGCTTGGTTTTTATACAGGCGTTGTTCTACTGGGTCTCGCATTACAGCAGTTTGTGGTCTACCCTGCCGTTCTGGTTCTGGCTGGTTGTAGTCCGTTGGGTTTTTTCCGGGGAGCCAAGGAAGCCATCTTCACCGCATTTAGTACCTCCTCGAGCAACGCCACTCTCCCTGTCTCACTTCGCGTAGCGGAACAGGATCTGAAAATCCCAAGCCGCATCGCACGCTTTGTCCTCACTGTGGGCGCAAGCGCAAATCAGAACGGCACAGCTTTATATGAAGGCATCACTGTTCTGTTTCTTGCTCAAGTCTTCGGCGTTGACCTCACTCTCACGCAGCAAATCGTGGTGGCCCTCATGTGCATCATGGCGGGCATTGGCACCGCGGGAGTCCCTGGCGGTTCGCTTCCACTTGTGGTCGGGGTGCTTCTCTCCATCAATGTGCCTGCTGAGTCTATAGCAATCATTTTGGGGATTGATCGCTTTTTGGATATGTGTCGCACAGCCCTGAACGTAACTGGTGATCTTGTGATTGCATCCGTGGTGTCGCAGGAATCTCAAACATTGAACACATGAGACGATTTCTCCTCATCGACATCAGCAACAGCTTCACCAAGGTCGCGCTGGCACGCGGCGACAGAATAGGGCGTGTCCACCGTTTACTTACCCCTTCACTTTCGGCGAAGGATTTCGACAAAATCCCATCTTCATTCGATGTCGATGCTGTTGTCCTTTCATCGGTTGTTCCAAAGAAGACCAGCGTTGTCCTTAAAAGATTTCCTCGCGCCTGTGTGATTGGACCCCATCTCGATTTAGGAATCGGCATCGACTATCCGAACCCGGCTGCTATTGGGGCGGACCGCTTGGCCAATGCGGCAGGATGTGTCGCTCACCATGGCTTTCCAGCCATCGTTGTGGATTTCGGCACCGCTGTGACTTTTGATGTGATTTCCCCGAATGCCTCCTACATCGGCGGAGTGATTGCCCCCGGCCTCGGAGCAATGACAAACTACCTCCACGACCGCACAGCACTTCTGCCCCTCATCCGCTTGCGCGAGCCCTGCTGCGTTGTCGGTCGCTCCACGAAGGACGCCATGCTGTCCGGCGCCATTTACGGCTACCGCGGACTGGTCGGCAACATTCTCGAGAAAATCCAAGCCGAGACTTTTCCTAACACCCGTCCTCACCTCATCGCCACTGGTGGCGATGCCGAGCTCCTTGCCTCCGGCGAATCTTTATTTGATATCGTCGATCCGTTCCTCACTCTGCGAGGACTCCTCGTGATCGGCAAAAAAAACACATCCCCCCTCAGCAAGGCGGAATGCGCCTCGACAGATCGCCGCGCTAGACGATAAAAATTCTCTTATGACAAGCATGACCGGCCATGGCAGCGGCGAAGCAAAAACAAAAACATGGACGGCCACAGTCGAGTGCTACTCCGTCAATCGCAAGACCGCGGAAGTCGTCTTCCACTCCGAACGAGGCGCAGCTTGGCTGGAACCCTTTGTTCGCGAACGCGTGCTGGCCAGCATCACCCGCGGACGCGTGCAGGTGAACCTCCTTCTCAGCCATACCAGCGGAAAGTCTGGACTCTTTTTTGACGAGCATCGCGCCGCCGCTTTTGTCAGTGAAGCCCGCCGCCTGCAAAAGAAACTCGGCGTAGGTGGAGAGATCACCATCTCCGATGTCCTTGCCGCTGCAGGACTCGAAACCTCAGCAAAGCCCGAAGGCGAGGCCCCGCGCGAGGTCGTCCTTGCCGCTTTGGAAAAGGCCCTCACCGGACTTGTCACAACCCGCAACCGCGAAGGAGCGATGCTCCAGAAGGTTCTCGGTAAAAGCGTCAACCAACTCGCCGCCATCACAAAAAAAATCACCCCGTTGGCCGATACTGTCACCGCACAATATCGCCAAACACTTTGGAAGCGTATCGAGCGCGCCGACCTTGGCTTGATCGCCGAGGATCCACGACTCATTGCGGAAGTCGCTCTTTTTGCTGAACGCTGTGATATCACGGAGGAACTGGAACGCGCCGCCAGCCACATTGCCCAGTTCCACGAAAAACTGGCGTCCACCGCCCCCATGGGCCGCACACTGGAGTTCCTCGCGCAGGAGCTCGGACGCGAATTCAACACCATCGGATCCAAGTCCGCCGACACGCGCATCGCTCGACTCGTCATCGACGCAAAGACAGAATTGGACAGGATCCGCGAACAACTTGCCAACATTGAATAAACTCTCCATCACCCGCACCGGAATTCTCTTCGTCATCTCCGCCCCATCCGGAGCAGGCAAGACCACCCTCATCAGCTCCCTGCGACAAAAGGGAGATTTTATTTACTCCGTCTCCTGCACGACCCGTCTGCCACGCCGAGGGGAATCACATGGAGAGGATTATTTTTTTATGACTGATGCAGAGTTCCAGTCGCATATCGTGCTAGGGGATTTTCTCGAGCACGCGGAAGTCCATGGTCACTTTTACGGAACTCTCAAATCCAATGTCCTGGCCCACCTAGAAAATGGCGTGGATGTTTTGTTGGATGTTGACACAGCTGGAGCCGAGAGCATCCGATCCTGCGGCGATCCTTTTATTCAAGCCGCTTTGGCTGATGTTTTCATTATGCCTCCCGGCCTCGAAGAGCTCTCACGCAGGCTCCGCCGCCGCGGAACCGAAACCGAAGAACAAGTCGAAACGCGCCTCCGAAACGCCTCTTCCGAAATGCAGAAGTGGCACGACTATCGCTACACCGTCATCAGTGGCTCAATGGAAGAGGACATCGAAAAATTTCGCGGCATCATGCGCGCGGAACGCTACCTGACTCGGCGCCTCAACCTTTCTTTCTCATGAAAAAAAATATCATCTTGGGTGTGACTGGCTCCATCGCTTGCTACAAAGCCGCTGACCTCACGAGCAGCCTCACCCAGAGCGGCCTCAACGTCCAAGTCGTTATGACCCGTCATGCCACCGAATTCGTCTCCCCCCTCACTTTTCAGACACTTTCGCGCAACCCAGTCACCACTGGTATTTTTGATGAAAAAGAATCTTGGCACCCTGGTCACATCGCCTTGGCCGATTCCGCCGACCTGCTTCTGATCGCCCCAGCAACCGCTAACACGCTGGCTAAACTAGCGTGCGGCATCGCGGATGATGCGCTTACATCCATCGCTCTTGCTGTCACATGCCCATTACTGATCGCCCCTGCCATGAATGGTAAAATGTGGCTCCATGCGGCCACGCAAGAAAATGTCGCTCGCCTCAAGCATCGTGGGGCCACTTTTTTAGGTCCTGAGGAAGGTTTGCTGGCTTGTGGGTATGAAGGCGTTGGCCGCTTGTGGAATACGTCGGATATCGCCGCAGAGGTGCTTCAAATCTTGCGCTGCCCTTAGTGCCCTTCCTCCCTCCGTTTAATCCAATCCCACTCAAAGAATAAAAATTATCCTGACCAGTGATTTTTTTAAAAATTGATATTGACGTCAACGCGCCGCAGACTTATTCACAATGCGCAGTGACTTATTCACAACATTTTCACAAACATTTTCCCGCGAATGCGGAGAGAAAGGGGGGATATTAAATGCCAGTATCAAAGAAACCAGTAGCTAAAAAAGCGGCACCTGCCAAGAAAGCCGCCGTAGCAAAAAAGCCAGCCGCTAAGAAAACCGTAGTAGCTAAAAAAGCAGCTCCAGCTAAAAAAGCAGCTCCAGCTAAAAAAGCAGCTCCAGCTAAAAAAGCAGCTCCAGCTAAGAAAGCAGCTCCAGCTAAAAAGAAATAACCCGCGAAGCTGTCTCACGACACTGTCGCAGGATCAGATTGAAGGAAGTCGCAAGACTTCCTTCAATTTTTTTGCCCACTCGAGATTCCCTCCCGTCCTCTCCAGTACGATTCGCCATCATGCTCGCATTGCTCTAGCTGTCCCGCTTGATTTCGTGTTCGCCGCATCTTTTTTTGGCTCGAAGGAGAGATTGCGGATTGACGACACGCAGGTCGCACGGCAATATCGCCCTCCTTTTTGATTTCATGCGTCACACCATCTCGATTCTAGTGGAAAATAAATTCGGCGTGCTGACCCGCATTGCGGGCATGTTCAGCGGTCGCGGATTCAACATCGACACCCTTAATGTCGGCCCAACGCTGGATCCCTCCGCCTCGCGGATGACGATCGTCACGCGTGGGGATGACAAAGTTTTGGAGCAAGTCACCAAACAGCTCGAGAAGCTGGTTGACGTGATTGAGGTTCAGGACTTCCGAGATGAAGAGTATGTCGATCGCGAATTGGTTCTGCTGCGAGTGAGCGCGGATTCCAAAAATCGCGCGGAGGTCATGCAAATCTGCGACATCTTCCGCGCCAAAATCATCGACGTTCAACCCACCAAGCTCGCCATCGAGATCACTGGAACAGAAACGAAGATCAGTAAATTTCTCAGCCTCATGGATACCTTTGGTATCGAAGACGTGACCCGCACAGGCAAAGTCGCCCTTGCTCGCGTCGAATAAAAATCAACTCACACAATACAAACAACACACCTAAAACCCATGCCCGCCAAAATCTATACCGATAAAGACGCCGACCTCAAAGTTCTCAAGGGGAAAACCGTAGCCGTTCTGGGATTCGGATCCCAAGGCCATGCCCACGCTTTGAACCTCAAGGAAAGCGGAGTCAACGTGATCATTGGTCTTTATCCTAAATCGAAAAGCCGCGCTGTAGCCGAGAAGCAAGGTTTCAATGTGTTTGACACGGACGAAGCCGTGCGCCGTGGCGACGTCATTATGGTTGCCATTCCCGACACCAAGCAACCAGCCGCTTACGCGAAGGACATCGCCCCGAATCTTAAAAAGGGCAAAACAATCGTCTTCTCACATGGCTTCAGTATCCATTACAAAACGATCATTCCTCCAGCGGAAGTGAACGTCATCATGGTGGCTCCTAAAGGCCCGGGTCACATCGTTCGCCGCCAATACACCGAAGGCAAAGGTGTTCCAACCCTCATCGCCATCTATCAAAATCCCGGCAAAGATGCAAAAAAACTCGCTCTTGCTTGGGCTAAGGGCATCGGTGGAACACGCGGCGGTGTGCTGGAAACCACCTTCAAGGAAGAGACCGAGACCGATCTCTTCGGTGAGCAAACCGTTCTTTGCGGCGGTTGCTCCGCACTTGTTCAAGCGGGATTTGAGACACTCATCGAGGCCGGTTACTCTCCCGAGATGGCTTATTTCGAATGCCTCCACGAGCTAAAATTGATCGTTGATCTCATGAACGAGTCCGGTATCGCCGGCATGCGCTTCTCGATCAGCGAGACAGCCAAGTGGGGCGATGTGAGCGTGGGACCAAAAATCATCGATGCATCGGTGAAAAAACGCATGAAAGTGGCCCTCAAAGACATCCAGTCCGGGAAGTTCGCAAAAGAATGGATTAAGGAATTCCAAGGTGGCTACAAACGCTACAACGCTCTCCTCAAGGACGGCGAGAAGCACCCGATCGAAAAAACCGGCGAACGCCTCCGCTCCTTGATGCCATGGATTCAAAAAAAGAATTTGAAGGGCGCTCAAGCAGCCTATAATTCCTAGGCATCTTACCTATGGACGCGCCATCCCTTAAACCAACAAGCGTCATCACCGGTGGCTCAGGATTTCTCGGCTCACACCTGAGCGATCGCTTGCTCAAAGAGGGACATCGCGTCATCGCCATCGACAACCTCATCACTGGGAATGTCGCTAATATCGAGCACCTCGCGGGCAACCCCGACTTCAAATTCATCCGCCACGATGTCACGGAATATATTTTTGTTCCGGGCAAAGTGGATTACGTTTGGCATTTTGCAAGTCCGGCTAGCCCGATCGATTACCTTAGAATCCCGATCCCGACACTCAAGGTGGGCTCGCTGGGCACACACAATGCCCTCGGCCTAGCCCGGGAAAAGGGCGCTTCGTTTCTTCTCGCTTCCACTTCGGAATGCTACGGAGATCCTCTTATTCATCCGCAAACAGAAGATTACTGGGGCAATGTGAATCCCATCGGACCACGCGGGGTTTACGATGAAGCGAAACGCTTCGCCGAAGCCATCACGATGGCCTACCATCGCTTCCATCAGATGAACACCCACATCGTTCGTATTTTTAATACCTACGGTCCGCGCATGCGCCTCAATGATGGCCGCGTAGTACCTGCCTTCATCGGCCAAGCGCTTACTGGCGAGCCCATGACGATCTTTGGCGATGGCAGTCAGACCCGCAGCTTTTGCTTTGTGTCCGATCTCATTGACGGCATCTTCCGCCTCATGATGAGTGGTTTTCACGAACCGGTGAATATCGGCAACCCTCGCGAAATGACCATCCGAGAGTTCGGTGAAGAAATTCGCCGCATCACGGGCACCCAATCCCAGATCGAGCACAAACCTCTTCCTGTTGATGACCCCAAAGTCCGGCAACCTGATATCACCCGCGCACGCAAAGTGCTAGGTTGGGAGCCGAAAGTGGAATTCGACACGGGCATTCGGGAAACTATTGAGTTTTTCCGTGATAAGGTATAATCGGTCTACCATGCCCTTCCATACGGCATTCATTAACGTTAAAAAGCACATCCCATAAGACATGAAAAAAACCACCCCAGTCCTGATGTTGTTATGCTCTCTTTTGTTCGCTTTGGCTCTTCCGCTGCAAGCGAACCAAGGTAAAAATTATTCTATCAAAAAAGTCGAGGCGGAGTTGATCGGCTCTCCCGAGATTCCTGGTGGCTCTTCGAAGAGATCTGCCGGTAAAGCGGGTCAGTGGTTGGAAATAGATGTCACTTTTGATCGCCACGACACAGCGACTAATGCCCCCAAGTTTTCTGGTGACCTCACGTTTAGTTATTACATTCTTCTCGATAACAAATCTTCAAGCAAAGACGGCAAGCCCACCCTACTCACGGGCACCATCACTCAAACCGAAGCCCCATTGCTCAGAGGTCTGCATGTGGCGGCCTTCGTAACACCTCAGACAATCGCCTTTTTCTTTGAAGGCAAGCCGCCCTCATCCGTTCAGCAAGCCATCATTGATATCGGAGTGACGATCTCGGATGACACGGGCGTAGCCGATCAATACACGATGAAAGGAAAGCCCGGTTGGTGGGATAATCCGGCACAACTTGAGTCTGTATCGACGGTCGCAGGCCGAGTTCTATCCAAGGACAGCACTCCATTTTCTGCTCTGTCCTGGGATTATTATCTCCCTCCCAAAGCAAAAAGCGGAAACTAGATTCTTTCTCTACTTATGGCGCGAAAGGATAGTATTTTTGCTCTTAATTTGGGAATGCAAACCGTCAGTTTGGCGGAGTTTAATGCCTTGCCAAATGGGGGGCTGAAGCTAGTTGATTTTCGCAAGTCCGAACTCATCGCCGACCCTACCGCAGATGCCACGCGCCCGATGCAGATCGAAACCGTGGTCAGAGAATTGCGTGAAGCTTTAAAAATCAACAAAGGAGCACACGTCCATGTTACGATCCCCTCCCAATCTGTTTTTTCTCGCTTTGTTAAACTTCCTGGAACAACCCCCAAAGATGTAATCTCTATTATTGCCTTTGAGGCCCAGCAGAATGTTCCTTTTCCAATTGATGATGTCATTTGGGATTA
>CAMDOJ010000070.1 GCA_945903555.1 Chthoniobacter flavus | reverse complement strand
CCACCTGCGCTCGTATCCCTGTACTGAGCATTAAAAGTCGGATTTCTATCGGCTGCAAAAATCCAGGCACATAACCGGGAACGGTGGAGAGTTTTTGGGTGAGTTCCGCGATCAAGGAATCAGTCGTAAGCCCCTTACGCCACTGACTCTTAGGTTTTAAGAGGATCGTGGTTTCGATCATTTCCACAGGAGCTGGGTCGGTGGCGGATTCGGCGCGACCGAGTTTTCCCGTTGCGGATAATACTTCGGGAACGGATTTGATGGTTTGATCTTGCCAGGACATGATGCGTTTCACCTCTGTGAGCGAGGTACTGGGCAGCAGAACGGGCATGAACAAAAGCGAACCCTCATCGAGCGGCGGCATGAACTCACTTCCAATCCCTTGAGGCAAGGCCTCCGAGAAGCTTGGTGAAAACTTGGAAACTGCAACGCGCAGGGATTCAGGAACACCCAGTGCCAGAAAAATGGCCACCGAGAGGAGAACGGCTGCCAGAGCGAGAACGAGTCGACCATGACACAACGACCAATCGAGGACTGGACCATATATTCTCAGCAAAGGGCTCATGATTCGATTCTGGCTTTCAGGTTGGAATGGCCCCTTCACCAGCATCGCGCAAAGAACCGGCACAAGAGTCACTGCCAGCAGGGTGGCAGCACCCATGGCGAAAGTTTTAGTGAATGCCAAAGGGTGGAATAGCTTGGCCTCTTGGCCGCCGAGAGCAAAAACCGGCAAGAAGGCGAGAATGATGATCGCCATCGCAAAAAAAACAGGCCTTCCCACGCCTACAGACGCTTCGAGCGTGATGCTGTATGTTTCCTGGGTCGTGAGGGCAGTCCCCTTTTTGTGGGTCGCTTGCTCACAATGGCGGATGACGTTTTCTGTGATCACAATAGCCGCATCCACAAGCACACCGATGGCAATGGCGATGCCTGCCAGTGACATGATGTTCGACGTGACTCCAAAAACACGCGTTAGAATGAAGGATACAAGGATCGCTGCCGGAAGGGGGATCGTTACAATCAGGACGCTTCGGAAGTGCCAAAGGAAAATAATATGAGCCAATGTGACGAGGAGGATTTCTTCGATCAGAGCGCGGCGAAGCATGTCGATCGCGCGGTCGATAAGATCGCTCCGATCGTAAAATGGCTCGATACTGATGCCCGGAGGCAGGCTGGGCGACATCTCGGCAATTTTTACTTTGACGGCTTCGATGACAGCCTTGGCATTTTCGCCAGTGCGCATGACCACAATGCCGCCCACCACTTCATGGCCATCGATATCCAAGGCACCCCGCCGGAAATCCCCGCCAACCTGAATGTTGGCAATGTCGCGTAGAAGGACCGGAGACTCACCTCCGCCAACTTCGATCTTTTCCAAATCCGATATGGATTCTACGAGCCCAATGCCCCGAATCACAAATTCCATGCCGTTTTCTTCGATTACCTTGCCGCCCACGTTCAGATTGCTGCGACCTAGAGCCTCCATGACATCTTGGAGCAAAACTCCACGGTCCCGCATTTTTGGGGTTGAGACGTCGATCTGATATTGCCGCACAAAGCCCCCCACGGATGCCACCTCGGCGACACCTGACACCGCATTCAATTGGAACCGGACAAAATAATCCTGCACCGCGCGTAGACGCCCGAGATCGTAGCCGCCAGATGGAGCTATCAAGGGGTCGACCTTAAGATAGTATTGATAAATCCAACCGAGCCCCGAGGCATCGGGGCCGATTCGTGGAATGACGCCCTGCGGAAGTTCCCCGCCGAGGTAGTTCAACCGCTCCAGCACACGGGTGCGGGCGAAATAATTATCAACCGAATCTTCAAAAATAATCGTCGCAATCGAGAATCCGAACATCGATGTAGCGCGAACGGTCTTAACCCCCGCGAGCCCTTGGAGGCTTGTGCTGAGGGGGTAAGTGACTTGATCCTCCACCTCGTTGGGCGACCTGCCAGGCCAGTCGGCAAAGACAATGACCTGATTTTCGCTAAGGTCTGGAATCGCATCCACCGGCGTTTGCTTCAACGCATAGACTCCGAGGCCCATGAGACAAAGGAATCCGCAAAGGACTAAAAACCGGTTCTTCAGCGACCAGGTAATGACGGCGGAAATCATGGCCTTGCCTCTGGCAAAATCTTGCTCCCGCAGTCAATCATCTCGGCACCAAACCACGGATTTCGTAATGGGTCGCCGGTCTGCAACCAACGGGCTTTGGCGGGTGCGCCAGGAAACGCATTTTTCGTCATCGGACAGGCAAAAATCTCGACGCTTCCACCACCCATCGCTTGCGATTGTAAGGCCACGGCAAAATCCACAGCCGCCTCCGATATCGGAAAATAGGCTGCACGCGCATCAAGAAGGGATTTTTCCTGACCAGTAGCAGCAGTTCTTAATCGCTCCAGCGAATCCCAAGTTTTCTGCAGATCTGCCGGAGCATTCTCTGGCAATTTCGGAAAGTCTTCCTGGATGGGCGTGATAGCTTTCTGATACGCCTTCAGATCATCGGCTGAAAGGGCAAGGGCGACGGATGCGATTTTTCGCAGCATCGGATCCCAGGCACTTTCTGGAGCCGAGGGGGAGCCACTTTTTCAGGTACCGGAAGATCTCGGGATTCCCCGCTCAAAGAACCATAATTTTTCATCTGCGATTCGGCATCCATAAGCAGGTTTCCACTTGTCGCGACGATCTCGCCTTCAGCGAGGCCAGAGGAGATTTCTGCGAAATGATCACCGTAGGCGGAAACGGAGACTTTTCGTAGCTCAAAGGCACCACGATCTTTTTGCACAAAGACGACGGCGCGCGCTCCGGTATTGAGAACGGCCGTGCGAGGCACAAGAAGTCCGGACCCTGACGACACTTCCGTCACAGCTTCAGCAAACGCGCGATGCGGGAGCTCACGGCGCTCGCCCTTCGAGGTGCGCACCAGCGGATTGGGCACTTCAATGCGCGCCGTCGTGCTTCGCGAACTAGGATCAAAATTCGGATCGATCAAAGTGAGGATTCCCTCAAAGATTTTCCCAGGCGCGGCAGGTGTGGTGATTTCCACTTTTTGTCCGATGTGGAGATACGGAATATCGCTTTCATAAACCGTCACGAGGACCCACATTTTTGTAAAATCCCCAAGCTCAAAAAGGGGGTCACCTGTTTTCACATATTGGCCGGAACTCACATAGCGCTTGATAACCGTTCCGGTCATGGGCGACAGAATATCGACGCCGAACTGGTTGCGGGATTGAGTGGAGATCGTATCCAACTGGCCTGCGGTGAGCCCAAATTGAATCAAGCGCCTCGCGGAGACATCTGAAACCGACCGGTTTTTTGAGGCGATGGCATTTTGGTATTCCCTTACCACATAAAGAAGGTCGGGACTATAAATCTGCGCGAGAGGTTGCCCTTCCCTCACTTCTTCACCGACTTGCTCGATGAAAGGATGATCCACCCGCCCGTCAAAATGCGCGGATATGATGCGATGGCGTCCGGCATTGTCATCGATGCGCCCGGCAAGGCGCAAGGTGCGCTTCAATTCCCCGCGTTGCACGGGCGCGGTTTCCACGCCGATCACTTGGCTTGTGGAGGGAGACAGAACCACAAGGTCACTCTCAAACCCCGCCTCACCTTCATACACGGGAACAAGCCCCATGCCACAGATTGTGCAGCGCCCCGGCTTGTCGGATTTGATCCACGGGTGCATTGGACTCTGATAAAATTTCGGAACCGGGCCGGATGAGGCAGGCTTCGAACAACCCGAAAAAACGGCCAGAAAAAGCCAAGCGGTGGCCAACCGCAGAAGCGGAAAACATGTTTTCATTTTTAAGCAGGGAAAATGCGGCGGCCAGCGTGACCAACCGCCGCAAAGGGATTATTTGACCACTTTGGGAGCCAGCTTTTCCATAAACTTGGCAGGGTTCTTGTCGAACTTCGCCTTGCAATGGTCACAGCACAGTTTGACTTCAGTGCCTTGATAAGTGAAAACATAGGGATCGCCCATTTCACCGAGTTTTTCCCCGGAAACCACGCAAGTCGTCAGAGAATAGTTTCCGGCCCAGCATACGGCCGAGGACAGTAGAAGAATAATAAAAGATTTTTTCATAAGAGAGATATTGAGATTTTTGAACTGAATCCCGCATCGTGGCGGGCATGGAATAAATGAATCAGACAACAAAAACCGGGGGAGCCATCGCTTGATGGTTCGAACCCAAGATGTGCTCAATAAAAAAAGAAGTCGTAAGATCTGGCGGCGCGGGTCCCGACACCAACACGCATGGCCCATGAGTCCAAGTCATGTCTGAAGGGTGATCCTGAAACGCAAGGAGACCATTGCAGGAAGGACCAGTGGGCAGGGCTTGAACCTCGGGGATCGGAACCGAGAGCGCTTTGCAGCATTTTTCGGCACAGGATTTGCCGGTCTGAGTTGCAGGATCCTTTTTACAGCAAATGTGTTTTTCCGAACGGGCCTCGATCAACGAAGAAAGAGCGCAGTGGTTCGAGGCGACAAGCCACCCCGCAAAAACGAGGGCGACAAACGGAAAACGAACCATGTGAAAAAAACGCCTCACAACTTCCAACCTACCCCGCATTTTCCGCGACGCAATCGTGATTTTTGCATGGAAAACCATACCGGCCCAAAACGCCCCAACTCGACCTTGACCTCCGGAAACACAACGAATAATACCCCGCCATCGAGGTCTATATGGATTCCGATTTCCACGACCGTTTTCTTATTCTTGACGGCCAAACGCTCTACCATATCGGCGCATCGCTTAAAGACCTCGGCAAAAAATACTTCGCCTTCTCCCGCATGGATTCCCTCGCACCTCCGATCCTCGCCGCCGGCCTCATCGAGAGCACCATTCCCGAAAAACCGATCAGCCGCCTACAAAAATACAGCCTCACCGACCAAGGCCGCGCACAGGTTGCGAAATTTTGAATGATCAATTTTGAATTTTGAATTCTGAATTAAATCCAAAATCTCCGCATTCGCCACTGCAACACGCCGGAGACGCAAAGCGCGTAGGAGGACCACACCTTTCCGGTTTCCGGTTTCCAGTTTCAGGTTTTTCTTCACCTCCTTCCTGTTAATTCTGTCCTCCTGTCTAAAATTCACCCAAAATCCATCATCCAAAATTCTCTTACCCTCCCCCCCTGTTGCAGTCTTTGCGACAACCCACAGTTCAGGATTCTTCATCTGCCAATCCAAAATCCAAAATCCAAAATCTCCGCTTTCGCCACTGCATCACGACGGAGACGCAAAGCGCGTAGAAGGACCCCCGCCTTTCACCTTTCTACCTTTCTACCTTTCACCTTCCAGGTTTGCATCGCCACCCGCCACTTCCGTTCCGGTTTGCCTCCTTCGCTTCCCTCTCATGTCGCCGCCTTCGGCAGGCTACCCAGCCAGCGCCCGCTGGCATGTGTTCCAGTTTCCGGTTTCCGGTTTCAACTTTTTCATCACCCCCCTCCAAAAACCCAAGGAAACAGCCTAAAACGAGCTTAAGTTAGCGCCATTCTGGTCAGTTTGGATTTCTCTTCACTTTTTTAGATTCAAGCCCTAAGTCAAGCGAGGTTGCGGAGTCGTTATGGCGAGCGGTGGGCGGAGGCTGAAATGCTGAAACTTGAACACAGAGACCGAGAGATGTGAGGGTTCACTCCACAGGCAGTTTTTAAGAACTCATCGACTTAAGAATCATTGCCACCGCTTTGGCGATCCGGTCTTTAGCGACGAGTTGCTGACGCAGGGAATCTGGAATGGCGCGGAAACCCAGATGGGCTCCCAGCATCGCTCCGGCGATGGCGGCTCGGCCGGCGTTGTCACCTCCAGCCGCAAGGACACGCAAAAGAGTTTCTGCAAAATCATCAGGCGTCTGCACCACGGCCAGTAGCGCGGATGGAAAACTGTTTTTCAACGGGCAGGATTGACCCAGCTGCGCTGTGGCTTCGGTTGTGCTCAAGTGCTTGCGCTCAAAGACATCCTTAAACCGCTGTGCCAGCTCGTCGCCGAAATCGGGATTTTTCCCAGCGCTTTCTTGCACACGGTGGATCGCGCTGTGCAGGTCTGTTCCAGCTAAAAGTTCGGCCAGGATCTGCGCATACACCTGCATGTAAACGACACTTCGCGGGTGGTTTTGGCGGACGCGGGTGACACGTTCCACTTGCTGAACCAGAACGGGGGAATTCCAGTAACGGGCGACCACCGGGGCAAGACTCGTGGCCGTGGCCAGTTGATCGTCGTCCGCACCCGCTTGGTAATTGAAACTCTCGGGTGGCAATCCAGCGGCATCGAGCTTCGCATTTTCAATCGTGCCCCGCGTTGCGGAATCCAAGTAGCCCCGATAGTCGGGTGAGGCAAAATGACTGAAAAATCGCTGACCATAATCCGCGACGTCCAAGCCATCGTTTTCTGCAACCGATTCGAGCAACACGAGTGCCGCCTCGCCATAATGGGTGAGCTCACCGGGCTTCTTCCCAGCGTGGTAGTGGCCGGCCCGAGGCTCCTCGAAGCCCTTCAAATCGGGATAAAAAGTCTTCAAATCCTCCAAATTGTAAATCCAATGAGTGCCCAAGCACATAGCATCGCCCAGAAATTGACCCCAAAGCATTCCCTCAACCCGATCGCGTCCTTCATCATTCATCATCCTTATTGTTGTCACAAACGCACCGTTGTCAAACGCCTCCACCTTTTTTTCATACCCAAGGGTCCAGTCCTCTCACGGAAAAGGTCAGTCCCACATATTGACGTATTTTAAGCTCAGAGACCCGCAAATACTGGAACCTCAGCAGTTCGCCATTTAAAAACTCTGCCTTCCGACAGCACTAACCGCCGCCTTGCAAATAGACCCCAGCCAGAGGGAGCTGAATGATTGATTAAGAGCTCTACTGATTCAATGCCCGCCTACCTTTTTGAGCTTCTGGATCTATGGAATTATGGCAATAAGTCCATAGATTATACCATTGTCCCTTTGCAATTAGACTTTGCAGCGGAAAAGGGGGGAATGGCCGTCTCGGCCGTTTGGAGACTGGTCTACTTTCTCGCACCCTGCCCATCGGAACCAAAGGAGCAGACCGCAGCACACAGGCGAGACGCGCTGTGCCCCTCTACTCAAATTCAAAAGCAAGCGGCCCTTTTGGTATCACTTGGTGATTTCCCATGTTTCTAAAGTGCGGAAACTTGGGCCAACCAAATATCCCTGTCTTGATGTCTCAGGGCGAGAACCAGAACGAAGGAGTGTGTCGCTCGGGTATGATTTTGTAAAATGTGAAATGAGGTGGGATCTGCCCGCCATCTGGAGAGCGCACAGTGGTCGGGCGCGAATCCTATCTGCAAGGACCAGCGAGAAATTTCTCACCAGCGTGCTTGGAGGTGCGGGTAGGCCAGAAGTTTGCGGTCGGTGGTCAGGAGAACCAAATCCTCGCGGCGGGCGGTGGCTGTCAAGATGCGGTCTGCGGGGTCGGGATGGAAGCTCTCGGGCAGGGAGTAGGCTTCCTCCATAATCTCGAGGGTGATGGGTTTGACATCCCAGCCATTCGTTTCGATCGCCTCGCGGAACCAAGGTTTCCAGTGAACGGGTAGTTTGATGCGACCTCGTTCTTGAAGGCAGGCGAGTTCGGCGCTGGAAATCGGGGAAACGAAAATCCGCTCCGCGTCGCGGACCAACCTGCGTGTTGTGGCTGTGACACAGGGGTCGTCAATTCCCAAATAGATAATCGCGCAAGTATCAAGCAGGAGGTTCATCGAAGCATGTCCCACGCAGATTCCGGCAGGGCAGGTTCAGTGAGGTTGCCGTGGATGGAAATGCCACTACTTTTGGCCCAACCGATTTTGGTTTGATGGCGCTTGGCGGAGTCTTTTTTGTAATGTGGTGTGAGTTGTGCTACGGGGATATTGCGTCGGCAAATCAAGATGGTCGAACCCTCCTCGGCCTCATCGACCAGACTGGAAAAATGGGTTTTGGCTTCGGCGACATTCAAAGTCCTCATGGTCGACATGTTAGTCTGAAAGTTGATCAAGTCAAGTGCAGTCGACGCCTTTGATTTCCTCTATACCCTCCGCCACTACGATTGTGGAACCGACGCCGCAGTCAACGCTTTCGCCGAGGAAGTCCGCGAGGGCAATCCAGCCTGCCCCGATGCATTGAGCTCACTGAAAGATCATTTTGCCGAACAAAACGCTCCCGGCCCCATCAAAGCCAGCCACATTGTTCTTGGTCCGACCCAACCCGGCGAATCCGAAGACACACGATTCCTCCGCACCAGAATCCGCCAAGATACAGTGGACGCCGCCCTCCTCCTTTTCAATGCATCCACCCCCGACCAACCATGATTGGATTTAACGCCCAAAAAGCGTCGAGAGACGAGTAAACGATCCCCCACCTCGAAAATAAGGTGGGACTACCGGCGGTCGGGATCGAACCGACACATCGTAAGATACGCGATTTTGAGTCGCGCGCGTCTGCCAATTCCGCCACGCCGGCAACTGAAGCGGACATCATATAATGCTCGTCCCCTCGCCCGCAATCCTAAACAACAGATCATTTTTGAAATTCCCAACTCGCAGGAATAAAAAAAATGGCTGAACTCGGGGATCTGAGAATCAAAAATATTCCTCTCCACTTCGATCAGTGTGAACAATCTGGTTTATTCATCTTGCTACGCGGTTGGGAGGAAACTGCACCCGGCGGGGGTCGAACCCACAACCTACGGCTTCGGAGGCCGGCACTCTATCCAATTGAGCTACGGGTGCTGAATGAATAGCAGTGTCAAACAGGTGATCGGAAAAATCAAACAACAAACGCAAAACTCTTTTGTGGGGGGACATCCTTGACTGCAATGGCCATTGCCTTTCTCGAATCGCCCTCTCACAATTTCCGTCATGGTTAAGAAATTACTTATGGGTACTGGAGGATTGGTTTTGGCG
>CAMDOJ010000069.1 GCA_945903555.1 Chthoniobacter flavus | reverse complement strand
ATCCTGTGCTACAATGCGAAATGGCATTCTCGGCCGTTTTCATGATCAATCCACTGAATAACAATGGTCAAAAAACGCGTTTTCTATTTGTGGCTTCGGTGTCCGCTTTCGGCCATATCGGCATAGGGGGCAGCCTTGGGTTTGCCTATTTGATGAGCCATTGGGAAGCGGGAGTCCTTCCGCGCGAGCGTTGTACCGGTCTGGTCGATGCGATTTACAAGGTCGGCTGAACCCAAATTCTGCATAATTGACCATAACCGACCAAAGGGAGATAGATTGCCGAAGGCAACTCCGAAGGAGTGAACAACGTGAATCAAAGAGCACAGATATACAGTTATTTACACTTTCACGAGCACCCAACCTTTTGTGCAATCTCTCCAGTCCCTATGGAATTCATGTAAATCCTTTTAATCATGTCATCCTGTTTAAAAATCCTTTTTCAGGCCGAAGTGAGCAAGGGTTCAAATCTTGGCGACAGATTCCATGTAACGCCTCAGATAGGCTGATCGACCTTGAGGAAAAGCAGTTACTCTACCAAGATAAGGCGTTAGGTTACTGGTATTGAAACGGAGTCGATAGATATTCGATTGGAATTGCATGAGTGATGGGTCTTGAGCCAGAAGAGCGACAACAGAAAAAAGCTCACGGTGGGTCAAAGCGCATTTTTTGATATGTTGATACCACTCGAGGGCAGGCAAATACTTCATGTTGTGGACATAGTTGCTTGCGGCTTCGCAGATCTCAGACCAAGGAATCGGAGCAAAGGGCGTGAGATGAAAAATGTAGGGGTTACCTTGGGACTGCAGGGAAATCCGGACAACGAGATCGGCGCAAATATCGACTGGCAAGCAAGTCAGGCTAAAATCGAGTTGCGGCGCCAACGAGGTGAGAAGCACAGCCTTCAAGATAAGATCCATATATCCATTCGGATTGCATGTCCCGGTGGATGCTGCACCCGAAGTATAGGGCAGGCGGAGGATTTTGACAGGGGCACCAGCTGCATGCGCCTGCTCGCACATAAACTCAGCCATCCACTTTGATTTTGCATATCCGTTCCCGAATATTGGCTCAGTGCCGCGAAGAGGCTCCTCGAAGACCGCTTGGTCCTCACGATAGGAAACCTCGTTGAAGACCGAATAGGAGGAAAGGTGAGTGACAGGAATATGCCGCTCCCCATTTGCTAATTCCAGCACCCTGCCAAGGCCGTCCATATTCACCGCTTGAAGTTGTTCATATTCGCGAAATAGCGAGACATCGGCTCCGGCATGAATGATCAGGTCAATTTTTTGTTTAAGATCATCATAGTCAATATTATTCATCCCAAAGAGAGGCTGTGAAAGATCTCCCAAGACGATGCTGACCCTGCTCCAGTCCATGGTCAGTTGATGTCTATCCAAGTTGGCAGTGATTTTTTGGGTCGCCTCGGAGATTGAACCCCCGCGCACCAGACAAATGACTCTCGCGTTTGCATTGCTCAGAATGCTCACCAGGATATGCGCGCCTATGAAACCAGTCGCCCCGGTCAAAAAAATATTTTCAATATCGGGGGAGGAATCAGAGGGAGCATTTTCGCTAGGACTCATTGGGCATCAGAGAATAGTGAAGGTGATTTAAGTAGGGCCCAATGCGTTCAGCATTGGCTCGATAGATGCGCTCCACTTCGGGTAGGATGGCCGTTTTTCTGGGGGATGGTCGTACATCGAGGTGCTCCTCACTGATAGGCAAATCGAGAGTGTGAATGATACGACGCAAAACATCCGAGGGGGCATTGCAGAGATCCTCGTAGCGAACGCTTACTGCGCGATTAGAATCAAGTAACTGGATATGATTTAGATAAAAGGAATACGTATTGCAAAGGGTTTCCATCACCCTCATCAATCCTCGACCACTGAGCAGTGAGATCTTGAAGGCCATTTTGAGTTCTGGATTGTCATGAATCTCTGCATAGGTGGCATCAATCTTGGCAAACCATGGGTTTCGCCTCTCTAGAAGGTTCCTCCAGACGCGAATCTGCGAATTGAACACATGCAGGGGGTGCCGGTGGATAAAAATAAACCGGCACCTGGGAAAGGTTTCTGAAATGCGGACAAACCCATCGTAAAAATCATTGGGGTTTTTTAGGAGGAGGAGTTTTTCCGAGGATGAAATCCTGCGTTTGATTACGCAAAGAGATTTCAAAGGTTCAAAATCTGTATTCGAAATCGGCTCCGAGTTATAGATATTAAAGGGGCTCCTACTGAGGAGGTATCCATACTCTTCTGCTTGGAGCGGCCCGATGGGCGCCTGGTCAAAACCCCTAGTTTCACCGAAATGCTCGATTTCTTGCTGAAGTCGCTGAATCGATTCGGCAGTGAGACCAGCCTCATGGTTCGTTAGCAAACGTGGAAACTCCGAAATATCGTAATAGGAGATGAAATCAAAGACACCAGTGTCTGCAAGGATCTGATGAAGGTAAGTGGTTCCTGACCTGTGGGGCCCTAGAAGAAAAACGAGCTGATCAGAAAGCATTTCCGTTCTCAAAAGGTAAGCCTCATGGAAACCGCTAGATTCTGGGGGTGGCATCAGAAAACACGTGGCTTGAACGTAGCCCGGAAAGAGTTTTTAGGCCTGAGTGTGAAGAGGGTGTTGAGTTCGAATTCACCGTCACATTCAACGCTGAGGTCGTAGTTTCTAACAAGTGTAGCTGTTGCCAGAATAATCTCATAAAGAGCCATCCATTTTCCGACGCACTGTCTCGGTCCGACTCCAAAGGGGATATAAGCGTTATTTGGAGCATCTTTTTCAAGAAACCGCTCTGGGATGAATTCAGCGGGATTTTTCCAATGAAGCGGGTTGCGTTGAATCAGATATGGAGAAGCAAGAATGAAGTCTCCTTTGGCGATCGAGTATCCTTGAAACGTTGTCTCCCTAGTTGCCTCTCGTCCCAGGAACCAGACCGGCGGAAAGAGACGAAGCGCCTCATTCACAACTGCATAGGTATATGGAAGAGTATTTAGAAGGTCTCTGGAATTTGGTTGTGAATCCGGAAATGCTGTCTGCACCTCCTCCCTCACTTTAAAAAGTTTCTCAGGGTTACTTGCCAATAAGTAGATCGTGGAAAAAAGACCACTGCCAGTGGAGTCAAAGCCTGCCAAGATAAGCGTGAAAACAATATTTCTAAGGTAACTTCGTTTTTCCAACCTTGATAATGATTTTACAAAATCGGTTTCGATATAGGAAGAAACGAGATCGTGATATTGTTCAGGGTGGTCGAGGTGCTGATCGATTAGTTCGTAGATCAGAGGATCAAATGATGAAAAGAGCATCTTATAATAGTCTGGTGCCAGATTAATTCGATCGGCCGAGATGTAGAAAAAAGGGACATTCCAGCTGTCTACCTTCCTAGTAGCCTCAAGAAGGGCTCGGACTTTTTTGTGATCTTTTAGAGTGAGCAGTTTGCTGAGGACTACCCGCATCGTGATCTCCCTCGTAGCATCAATCAACTCTACTTCCCGAGACCCACTTCCTCCCCGTTCTCCAGACATATAACTAAGGACGATACCCGGAATTGTATCCGAAAAAACCTCGAGCGAGGCGCGTGTGAACTCAGGACGTGCAAGCTCTCGCTGAATTTTCCAGTCGTCTCCCTCCGTAGTAAACAGGTCGTCGAGATCAGTGATCAACCTGAATCCAATGACGGTGTTGCCTCTGATGAATTCCTCTGTTCTCTTGATAAAGATCTCCCTGAAGTCATCCGGTTCGCTGATCATGAAGAATGTCTGTTTGCCCCAGACGAATCGGACTACTCGCCCGTATTGCTCCCTTAGTTGCAAAAGATAGTCAAAGAATCCGCGATTCAGTTTTTCAAGCACTACCAGATCCTGCGGTGAGGGAGGGCCGGGGCAAACTTCTATCGGTGAGTCTACTGCGATCTTTCCTTCATGGTCATTCTCCATCCTCAAATACTCCAATGAAACCTTGGCCAGTTCTGCGATGGTTTCCATGCTCACGAATCTCTCAAGAGGAAATTCATGTCCCAACACGAGATCGAGTCGCACCTTCAACTCCACCAAGCGTATCGAATCAAGGCCAAGGTCCTGAATGTTCTGCGACGAATCAATCGTCACCGGATCACACTCGGCCAACGCCGCAACCACGGACTTGAGGAATACAACTAGGAGTTTTGGCCGGAGTGTGGGGGGAGATAAAAGAAGTTCTTCATGGGTCAGGGAGGCTGGTGCGGGACTCTTGTTCATGGATGTGGAAAGTGATGAATAGAGCAAGACGAGTGACTGAGTGAGATAAAGCTCCCTGCACCTTAGGCGTTGAATCTTTCCGCTGGTGGTCATTGGAAGGGTGGTTGGCTTGATCAGGACGATATCATGGAGCGTCACCTCATACTCGTTGGATAATGCGGTGGAAACAGCTTTACGAATTTCCTCCCCGTCAAAGTACTTGATGCGATCCCTTCTAAGTTCGCAGACCAGTATGAGCAGCTCATCCTCATTGCTCTGAACTGAGAAGGATGCCCCTCCATTGGCCTTAAGATCGGGATGCGATTGGATAGCGGTATACTCTAGATCCTGTGCATATAGACTTCGGCCATTGATCTTCAAGGTCTCCTTCACCCTTCCAACGACGAAAAGCTCGCTTTTATAAAGAAAACCCAGGTCGCCGGTGCTGAGAAAGCCGGACTCTTTGTCAATGCACTGTCCATAGATGGAATGGGTTGCCTCGGGATTCCTCCAGTACCCGGAGGTTACGCTGGGCCCCTTAACCATGATCTCACCGATCTTAAGATCGGGCATTGCCTCCATTTTGGTGGTATCCACTATCCGTACGATCTGGTCTGGGAAACTTTTGCCACAACTGACCAACTCGACGGCGTCATCCGAGGTTCTAGTGTCCAGCTCAACCGTTTCCCCATTCAGTAAACTAGGGAGCTTCACGCTTATTATCTCCTTATCAGAATAGGGCCCCGTGCCCGTCACCATAAGCGTTCCCTCGGCAAGTCCATAGCATGGAGCAAAGGTATTTCTTTTAAATCCATGCCTGCCAAATCGATTTGCAAAAGCCGATAGTGTCAATGAGCGAATGGTTTCTGCACCGGTCCAGGCAACCTGCCAACGACTCAGATCAAGTGTCTCGGCCTCCTCCTCGGTAATTCTGGAAACACACAAATCGTAGGCGAAATTCGGGGCGCCGCCTGCTGTCGCCCTATGATCACTAATGGCTTTCAGCCATCGATACGGTTTCTGAATGAATGCAATCGGGGATAGTAGGATGCATGGAAAGCCGGCGTAGAGGGATTGAAGAATAGAACCAATCAGTCCCATATCATGAAATTGCGGCAACCAGCTGGCGATCTTGGATTCGTCGCTAAAGGCATAAAGACGGTAGATGCTGCCAATATTGTGAAGGAGACTTTCGTTAGAAACCACTACCCCCTTGGGATTTCCGGTTGAGCCCGAGGTATATTGAATAAGAACGGGATCTGATGGATTACGGGGAAGACCCACCACTCTCGGGTGATTGGAATCTTGGGGATGGTCAATTGCTATCCAGGTGAGTCGCCTCAGGGGAGAATCCTCTGGAATCCTGGACATCATCGCTTCCAAAATCATCTGCGTGCAGAGGACGATGCGGGCATTGGAATCGATCGCGGCCCTCTCCAGTCCTGTGAGGGACTGCTTGGCCCTCGGGATACTCAGCGGGACCGCAGGAAATCCCGCCAGGGCACAACCGAGAAATGCCTGAATGAATTCAAGGCCTGGGGGAAAAAGTAGAAGCACATTACCGACCGAGTTGCCGTACTTAAGAAGTTCCGCGGCAATGCATGAAGCGGACAATTCTAGGTTCCGATACGATATTGATATCTCCTCCTCATCGTTTTTAAGGAAAGTGTATGCAGTGGCATCGGGCTTGGCGGAGGCATGTGCCACAAGAATATCCCTAAAAAGGGCATAGGGCGACGAGGATAGGCGAGGTGTATGAGAAGAATCCATGAAGATGGAAAATCAGCCAGTAAAGAAATGCTTTTGAACCTTGAGTGGGCTTTTTTTGACGACCGTAGCCTCCTGTGGTATCAAGGTTCAACAAACCCCATCTTGAAAAAATTTCGGAGGGGAGTAGCCCCTCCGAAATCAGAAGACCAATCTTAAGGCGTCCGTTGTAAACTCACCGGGACAGCTCCAGGTTATTTATTATTTCTTGCCCCGCACGATCTGGGAAATATAGGTAATATGTTTTCCGTCTTTGCTGACTTCAAAATCGTAGGTGCCCGTGATACCTGCGTAATCTCCGGTTCCGCCAAGGATAATGCCGCTATGCTTGTGGCCTGCCCCGACCGCAGCTTTGTGGGGCATATCAAACACTGTGGTTTCAGTCCAGAAAGTGCCCTTGGGTAGTTGCACCAATCCAAGCGCAACGCGTGTCCCGGTGCCCGCCTTGTTGTTCAGCTTTACGGTGGTAGTAATTGAATAGATTTTGCCAACCACCTTCCCTTTTTCGGATAGTCGGATTTCAACCTCGCGAATCCGGCGATGGCCGACGCCGTAATCCTTGGCTTCGTTATGGCCGTCGACATGCTTTACAACGTTGGAGTATAGGGTCAGATCTTCGGCCAATACTGTGCTTGAGAGAGCGCCTGCTGCGGTAAGCAGAGTTGCTGTGAGGAGACATTTTATGGAACGGGTGATCATGGAATGAATGGTTGATGGAAACAGTTCGTCCGGCGTCGCAGGCGTTGTGCCTATCGATCTATTTTCCGAGAACTGATCCCGCCAGCTTTAGTTACAAAAATTAGGGATTAAGTCGAGAACCATGTGGTGAATCCGGCAGATAAGTCGTTGAATTGTGCAAATTGGCCATTCCGCGAAACCGATTGCATTGATCAGAGCACACCCATGCGCCCCTGCCCCCCCTCAGCCTTGCTCGATCTCCACTTCTCCCTGCGAGCCTCGCGCTGCGTCAATCACGACCACACTATCGACTTCGAGGGCCAAAACTACGAGATCTCGCCCACCACTCGGAAGTTCGTCACCATCACGCACCATCCAAATCTCAAGTTTTGGGTTGTTTCGAAAACTCCAAAAGCCATCTGGCCTTGTATTCATGCGGAGTTTAGCCCCTGAGCAACTGTCTGGTTTTGCTTCGTCGCCGACAACTTATTGACCTTTTATTGGCATTTCACTACCAAGTCCTCACGGAAACGCAACTAGTGACCGGGATGGAGGAGCAAACGCCAGCTATACTTGAAATGAGATTTTCCATCCGACCGCAGGAGGCTAGGATTTGCAGACCTGAGCAAAAATATTGACGCTGATTCGGGAGGTGCTGACTGGGCGCTGGAAGCTACTGCTACTGGTGTTGAGTGCCATAGCGATCGTGGTGCCAATATCTTCTTGGCGGCCTGATGCACGGTATAGGGAACAGTCGCTCTGCCATTTGCCACAGCGGTGCCATCAGAATTGAAAACCATCACGGCCTTCTGTCAGTCGAAGCGGGCACCCGAAAGATCAATAATGGAGAGTCTTGCATGACCCAAGCCAACGGCTCCAGTAGGATTTATCCAGATATTCTGACCATCTGGCCCACGATGATCCATGCTTTTGGCGGAGTTCCATAAGGCCTCTCGTGCGATTGGGACTTGATTGGTATCGATTACGGCAATAATTCCACACATCTGAATTATTCTGTCCTAACTTTGTCGTAGTTGAAGCCGAGCTTTCATAGCCTCAATCGTTCGCCTCGGAATCGACCTCGCGCTGGCCCGCCTCCTCGAAGCGTTCGCGCAGATCCCCAGCGGTGATGCGTTGCCGCTCGCTCCCGGCGATGTCATGAAGAAGCCGACCTTTGTGTATCATCAAGATGCGATCGCCGAGATTCACCGCTTGGGTCATCGAATGAGTGACGATGAGAGTGGTGAGTTTGTCGCGATCAACAATCTCCTGAGTGAGTTGAATGACTTTGTCGGCGCTTTTGGGATCGAGAGCGGCGGTGTGTTCGTCGAGCAAAAGCAGGTCGGGCTTGAGCCACGATGCCATGAGGAGCGTGAGAGCTTGGCGCTGCCCACCGGACAGGGAGCCGATCGCATTGTCGAGGCGGTTTTCCAGCCCCATTTGAAGATCGCTGATGCGATCGCGGAGCTCACTTCGAAGGGTTCTTGGCAGGGCCCAACCGAGACCTCGGGGCAATCCCCGGCGCGCCGCCAGCGCGAGGTTTTCCTCGATCGACATATCTGGGGCCGTGCCCATGAAGGGATTTTGAAAAACGCGGCCAATAAGCGAGGCTCTTTTGTGCTCCGGCCAGCGGGTGATGTCGTGCCCCGCAAGGTGGATGCGGCCCGTGTCGGTGATGAAACTCCCCGCAACGGCATTGAGAAGGGTCGACTTACCCGATCCATTAGTGCCGATGATGATCGCAAAGCTCTCCGCCTTGAGATCGAGAGAGACGCCCTGTAAAGCGCGAACCTCGTTAGGCGTGCCGGGGTGGAAAGTTTTGCGAATGTCAGAAATCTCAAGCATGTCAGGCGTTTTTTTCCACTGGGATGGGCTTCAATTTACGAAGAATGGACGGAGCAACTAGGGCGATAAATACAAATGAAGCGGTCACAATTTTGAGATCATTCGGATCGAGCCCCCATCGCAGAGCGATAGCCACCAGCAAGCGAAAGAAGAGCGAGCCCATCACCGCACCGGTGATCAGAAGGCCAAAACGACTCGATCCAACAAGGGATTCGCCAATGATGACGCTAGCCAGTCCCCAGACAACCATGCCAACGCCCATCTGAACGTCAGCGAATCCCTCATACTGGGCCAGAAGCGATCCGCTCAGGGCGATCAAGCCGTTTGAAAGGGCGAGACCAAGAATGAGAAGGACATCCACATTGACTCCGAGCGCCCGGATCATTTGCGGATTGTTGCCCGCCGCACGCATCGCGGTGCCAAGGTTCGTGCGGAAGAAGAAATAAAGGGTGAGACCACAAACGGCAATAAGGGCAAAAACGCCGACCAGCACTGCGGCGTCGCGCAGGCCGACGGACCATCCGATAACATGCAGATC
>CAMDOJ010000068.1 GCA_945903555.1 Chthoniobacter flavus | reverse complement strand
TACGAGCCGTCTGCTGCCGCCGTCCGCCGCCTTGTAGTATTTAAAAGTTCGTATCGCTGATCTCAGTCACCGCTTATTCGAAACAAGTTAAAAGCACACTTTCGCTCCTCTTCGTGTGTCAAAGCTACCAAAAGTCCGAAGAGTAGCTATTGATGTGGATCGTTAGCCGAATTATATGTCGATTCATGTGCGGATTACCTAATGAACTTCACCCAAAATTTATGAAAAAAACTGTTTTAGAAAAGCGGGAATCTCTAGGGCTCCCTGTGGCGATTTTGTTTGTTCTATTCCTCCTCTCTCTTAGCGCCTGTGCGCCTGAGCGTGAGTTTGTGCAGTTTTCTGATGCCGGCACATTTCATCCGGGACCTGGGCAGAGTAGGGGAGATAGGAGTGGGCCACAGGGAGAATATGATTCCTATGAACTCATTGATCACGGCGCACCTAATCAAGGAATCGCTCCCATGTATCAAGGAAATCAACAGGGCTATCAACCGCAACCGCATCGGGGGCATCATGGGGGTGGCTACCCTGCCGTGGTGGAAACGTATGACCAATATGGCAACCCCAGAAATGTGATCGTTCCGAACCCTTGGTGAGCCGAAAAAGTAAAAATATAAAAATCTCAACGAGTGGTCGGATTTCGGGGTTGAATGGTAAAATTGGAATGCTGAATGGGGTTTTATACACCTTAAAATGTTGTTATTCAGAGGCCCAAATTTGACTACTTGAAACAAGATGCTAGGGTGAATTCGTAACAGCAATCACACATTATGAAAAAAATAATCCTCCTCATCACCGCATCCACTCTCGCTCTAGGTTCCATGGCGCAAGCCGGATCTTGGGGGTTCACTCTCGGTGACGGAAGCAGTTTCCAATGGGGAAACAGCCAACGTCAGCAGAATTACTGTGCTCCAGTTTACTCTTCGCCAGCCTATGTGGTGCAGCAGCCCGTTTACTACTCACGCCCTGTGACATACTATCAACCTCAGACGGTATATATGCAGCCTTATCAACGTATGCAACCGGCCCCTGTTTACTACTCTCAGCCCTCTGTGTATTACCGCAACCAACCCGTCACCTATCGTGATACGCACAATCATTGTGAGAGCCGTCAGGTTCGCAGTCATAATAACCGCTGGTAAACTGTGAAAAAATCCACCCTCTTCATTTTGCTCCTTACTGCCTTGCCACTCCATGCAGACGGCATTATCGCCGTTCTGAAAAGCTCGTCCGTTGTGGAGCGCCGCGATGCGACCTCTGGCGCTTTCAAAGGCTCGATCTCGGTCAATAATGCGCTCGATGTCGCCTGCGATGGCGATACGATTGCGGTGCTACTCTCAAATGGAAGCGTCTACCGATACCGGGCGGACAATGGTTCCTTCCAAGGATCAATCGCCATTAGCGGTAAACCAAATGGCGTGCAAGTGAGCGGTGGAGTGATCGCTGTGACGACGGCTAGCAGCGTCAATCGCTACAAGGCTAGCAACGGCGCATTCATGGGCTCAAGCTCGCTTTAAAAAACCGCCATTGTTTCAGTTTGAATCATGAAGCTTTTTTTACTTCCCGTCCTGATTTTAATGGTAGCCTTTTCGCTTGCCTACGCTCAGGAAAAGAAGGATCCCATCGAAGTGAGAATGGCCGCAGCCATGGACGAAAATCCCTCGACCGTTGGGATGCTTGATGCTATCGAGGTCGCAAAAAGGCAGTGGGATGAGCGCATGAATGAAGATTATGCGAAACTCAAGAATCAAATGACCCCCGATGAGTGGTCTGCCTTCGTCAAGGCGCAGAAAGCTTGGATTGCTTACCGTGATGTTCAGATCGACTCTCTCGGCAAAACGTATTCCAAAATGGAAGGCACGATGTGGCTTCCTGCTCGGGCCCACGCAGAGATGGATCTTACCAAAGAACGGTCGCAGTTCCTGCAGAAAACCCTCGAACTCCTCACGGAACGCTAATCCGGATTTCGGACGATTTTACGAATTCCTTTTTGATAGATTGTATTTTGATTGCGTTCTCGTATTTAAAAGTGCCTGTCATTTGTCACTTTTATGAAAAAATATTTCCTTCCTCTTTTTTGCGCTACGAGCATGGCCCTGCTTGTTTCCTGCACGACGATTACTGTGGATGCGCCGCAACCTGCCGAGCTGAGTTTGGGGCGCGGCGCGCGCATATCGATTGTTCCAGAAGCAGGTTCAGATGCAGGTGAGTTAGCTCATGCCTTGTTTCAGCTTTTTTCTGGTCCCGGATACTACCAACTGGTGGATCGCGCCAATCTCGGCCAGACGATGCAGGAGAGGAATTTTCAGCGCATGAGCCAAGTGGAAAATCGCGGAGGAGGGAGGATCAAGGGAGTCGACGCCTTTATCTATCTACAGGCCGAGGGGATGTCGGGCTCGAATAGCGACAGCAGAACATACACCTACGATGGAAAGACGGTCACCAATTATTCCACGAAGACAACCGCCAACTACATCGCCAATTATCGTGCCGTCATGACAGCCTCCTCGCAGATCGCAGGAGGCCGCCGTATCGAGTTGACAGACTCCGATTCGAACTACTCCACCGACGGTTACCCAGCCGCGCCTGATCCTTATCCAATGATCGCTGGAATGCGCAATAAAGCGGCTGGCCAGATTTTCTACAGCCTTCATCCGAGCGTCTTGAAAATCCGACGCATGATTGGTGGTACCAAAAGCCAATCAGCCAAGGAAGCGATCCGCTTAGCAAATGCAGCTCTCTGGCGCGAGGCCACTGCCGCAGCGGAGCGCGGCGTCCAGGAGTTGCCTGCCGATCCAGAGGCCCGCTACATCCTTGCGATCGTGTATCAGGGTACTGGTCGCTATGCGGATGCGGAGAGCGTCCTCAAGCAACTCATTGGCATGTCACCGAAGGGTAAATATGCAACGGCTTTGAGGGAAAACCAAACGGTGTGGGCCAATGCGGCACGATTCCAAAAACAGATGTAGTTTTTTTACACAAAGAGCTTAAGGAAGATACGAAGTGACTAAAAAAAGAAAATCGGGCGAGGGAGTTATTTTTCGCGGAATCATGAGCGGCTTGGTTGCCTTTCTTATGGTTGGCAATCTCTCCGCGCGCGAACCTGCTCTAGCCGTGATCGCCGAAGATCTCAGTGGGGAAGTGGGCGAGGGTGGGCTTGAAATGGTGGAATCCCTAGCTGAGGCCGGCGTGATGGAGTCCACTGGCGTTTCACTTGTGAGCCGCCGACACCTCGAAAAAATCCTTTCCGAACAGGGATTGGCTTATAACAACGTGGTCAATGATCGGGCGCGCCTTGGCCGTCTCGCTGGGGCGGATATTTTGCTCATCGTGAGCATCGCTAAAAATCGGGTCACGCAGTCCCGCGAAAGTGTTTCGGCCTATGGCATCACGGAAAACATCGTCCGAAGCCATAGCGATGCCGCCATCACTGTCAAAGCCCTTGAAGTCGAGAGCGGTCGCATCGTAGTGCAAAGGCAGTTTGTGAAAAGACTCGATAACCGCCGAGCCCTAGATGCCTGTGCTGCCGAGATGAAATCTTCACTCACAAAAATCCCATTTGCCAACGTGACAAAGTCGGAGTCGGTGCCGCGCCACAAAGTGCTTATCAAGCCAACTTCCGGCGGGACTGAAATTCAAGGATTGGACCTTTTTATAGATGGAAACTTTGTGGGCAACACGCCCATCACGACAGATGTCGAGGAGGGTGTGCGAGAGGTCTCGATCCGCAAAGGGGGTAGTTCCCTTTGGAGCAATCGAGTTCAGGTGCTCAAAGAGGTCTGGCTGACTCCCGAACTGGGCAGCCGGTAAGATCGTCGCGTGTACTAACGGGAATTCAGTCCTGAACTCGTTTCCCTTTGACGTGGAGGCGTTGGCTGTTCAAAAGGGCTCCGCTAAACAAGCCGCCCATTATGTGAAAAGCGGCTGGCTCGTTAGGCTGTGTCACGGAGTCTATGCTTATCCCTCCGACACGCTCGACGCTCCCTCTTGTATTCATCTCCTCCAGAGAAACTCACCCGGTCTGTATGTGAGAGGCAAGAGCGCTTTTGATTTACCTGGGGTTCGCCACAACCTCGCCCTCCGTAGAAACTTGGATTCTCTAAGGAGAGCGAAGGTTTCTTCTGCCCGAGAGGTTCGGGGCCTTCCCAGAATCACAAATTGGCGGGAAATTGACATTCAAAGCCCGATTTGGAATCTGGGTATGGAAATCACCGCTTTCAGCTTCAAACTCTAGGCCAACGTCCTGGAGGGACGAAAGCGATTTGCTATCAGTCCTATCAGTCAGTCAAAAAATACGTATCCTCATGGCTGTAAGGCGGCGCGCAGCAACAGAGTAGGCGGAGGCGTTTGGTCGCGGTGATTTGGTGCCAGGCGCTAGGTGGGATCAGGATAGCGTCGCCTGGGCTGACTGGGCGAATTACTCCATCGATTTCCATGGTTCCAGCGCCTTCGAGGATGAAATAGAATTCCTCGCTGAGCTTGTGGTAGTGTCGCTCGGTGTGTTGGCCTTCGGGGATGGTGGCTTCGGCGAGGGATTGTTTTTGGACTGGTGCATTAGTTTGATCTAGGATGCTACGGATCGTGCTGCCATCTTTGGTGGTGAATGGCGTTTGTTGGGAAAGCTGGTTGATCGTCATAAATGCGACTGTCATCGTCGAACGCGGTCCCAGGAAAGGCAAGCTCACGTATGAAGTTCTCTACCCGCGACTGTACCGCCATCATCACCGGAGCCTCTTCAGGCCTTTTTTCCATCGCTTTTTTATCTCTTAGCCCTTGGTCCGATTTTCGTGGGCCAACTCGGGGAGATTTGAAGTTGAGCGCGGATTTAGAGCCGAGGGGTGAGTCCAATTTGGTTCGATTTTAGAAACCTTCGATGGAGGCGAAATTCATGAGTCGGGTATACTACATTGCCCACAAAGATTATGTTTTATTAATTAGGGCCCACTAGTTAAGACTTTTGGCAGGGAGTGCGGCATTTAAAACCAAGACACATTTCAGATACAATTCATCCCAAACCTATAGCTCACTATGACTCCCATCCTCGACCATGGCTACATTCCCCCCAGTTCACGTTCAACGAGCCTACGCCTTGAGAGTCGATGCTGGCGCTTCCCTTTGATTCTCTCTCTGGAGCGGGAGTCGGGTTGGTTTCGCGCTTCTAAAAAGCCATCGAGGTGATCTAACATGAATACCCTGATCTGGCTGCCCACTTCGAATTGCACCTGCCAGATGAAAAAAAGTTGACCCGTATGCCAGGCTATCGCTGCAGTGAGTCTTAGCAAAACCAATCCCTGATATTCCAACATGACATTCCACCAGCCCGCCGCCCAACTTTTCATTCCGGACGGAAAAGTTGCTCCCGAAGCACTTGCCCGAGTTACCCATCTTGGCATTGGAGCGCATCAAGACGACCTTGAATTCATGGCCTTCCACGGCATCCTCGCTTGCTATCAAAAGGATGCGGAATGGTTCGGCGGCGTGACATGCACAAATGGCGCTGGCAGCGCACGAATCGGACCCTATGCCCGATATAGCGATGAGCAGATAAGGGCCATCCGACGAGAGGAGCAAAACCTTGCTGCGCAGATTGGCCAATACGGAGCCATGATCCAGCTTGACTACCCGAGTTCCGCCGTGAAGAGCGCTAAGGAGACTGCACTGCGCGACGATTTGATCGCCGTGTTGTGTGCGACCCAGCCTCGTGTGGTCTATACTCACAATCCCGCCGATAAACATGATACGCACATCGGAGTTACTGTTGCAGTGATCGAGGCGATTCGAGCTCTGCCGCCCGCTCAGCGCCCGCAAGTGGTTTACGGTTGCGAAGTCTGGCGCGACCTAGACTGGATGCCCGACTATACCAAGGTGGTGCAGGACGTCGATGGGAGGGAAAACCTCGCCGCTGCACTCAACGGGGTGTTCGATTCACAAATAGCCGGCGGCAAACGCTACGACCTCGGCGTGGTCGGTCGCCGTCGAGCCAATGCCACCTTCTTTGAATCCCACGCGGTGGATCGATCCGAGAGCATCGCTTTCGCGATGGACCTCACTCCGCTCGTGCGCGACGAGACGATTGATCTCGCCGACTTCGTCGATACGCTCATCGAGCAGTTCCGCATCGATGTTCGCAGCAAGCTGCACGCCCGAATGGGTCGTTAGGGGAGAACCGATATCATGGAAATCATCATTCTACCAACGCCCGAGGAAGCAAGCGCCGTAGCGGCCCGTCTCGTTGCTCGCCAGATCTGTGAGAAACCCTCCTCCGTGCTCGGTCTGGCCACCGGCGGCACCCCTTGCGGTCTTTACCGCGAGTTGGCCCGTATGCACAGCGAAGAGGCGCTCGATTTTGCACGAGTCACGACTTTCAATCTTGACGAATACATCGGCCTCGATCCCGCACACCAAGCCTCCTTCCACTACTTTATGGCGGAAAATTTCTTCCGACACATTAATGTCCCGCCGACCCTCATTCATATTCCAAACGGAATGACTGCGGATGTGCCCGCTCATTGCGAAGCTTATGAACAGGCAATCAAAGCCGCCGGCGGGATCGATCTCCAGATACTCGGCCTCGGTTCGGACGGCCATTTGGGCTTCAATGAGCCCGGATCCTCGCTCGCTTCGCGCACCCGCATCAAGACACTCACTGAGCGCACCCGTCGCGACAACACGCGTTTCTTCGCCGAGAGAGACACTGTGCCTCACCATGTCATCACGATGGGCCTAGGCACAATCATGGAAAGTCGCATGTGTTTGCTGCTTGCCTTCGGTCGTGGAAAGGCCGAAGCGGTTGCCGCCAGTGTGGAGGGGCCTGTGACCGCCTCCGTGCCGGGATCGCTCCTCCAATTTCATCCTCGCACCAAGGTGATCATCGACGTCGAGGCCGCCAACGCGCTGACCCGCGCGGACTATTACCGCTGGGTCTATCAAAACAAACCAGCATGGCAAACCAACCTTTAAACAGGCAGCTCGCGCTGTCACATCTCGGCTTGATCTTGATGGCAGTTGTTGACCAGCGAGCCCTAGTCAAAGAGGTTGCCTGGGATTTGGGCATTGCGCATTGGTCACTGAAAAAACTGGTGCAAGCGGGATAAGGCCGGCAGCTACCATGGAGGAGGTGCCCGTAAACGATCGCACCCAAGTTCACTCACCGCCCACGCTGATGTCGTTGGACCCAATGTCACCCACAACCTGCTGGAACGCCACATCAGGCCTATCTTTGGGTAATTTTTCGTGCAACGGAGCGAAAGCTATATTGAGGCAAGTCGGTCATCATAGGACTCTCCGAGGAAGTTTAACGCTGGGCTGACCTCGTCGAAGCCATCTCGCGCGAATCGGAATTTAAATTCGAGTCGATGAAGGAACGCTCGTCGGTTTCTGCACTCCGCTTTATTCGCGCAGCATCATTTTGCTTAGACAAAATACCTCCATTCCTTGAGTGCTGACCGAGCATTATCGACGCGTGTTCGCCAAATAACTCCGACAGAATTATGGAAGCGCCGGCAAAACATGATCGACAAACTGATCGCTTTGATTACATGCAATCAAAGTGATCAATCTGTCAATCTAATGTCCTTGATTTCTCTGAATGATCTTGGCGAGCCAAAGGGTTTATTTTTCACCCAACGGATTCGGAATCGGTGGCATTGAGAGCCCTCATAATCAGCGTTGTCAAACGTTCTGAATTGTCTGCGACAAGATTTTTTCTTGCGCTATGACGAGGGAGGGGACCCGTTATTTGGCTATGCAAATCATAGACATGTGTCAGATTTATGGGCATGAGACTGTTGATATTCCTTGCGGTGACACTCTTGATTCCCTGTATCCCTTCGTTGATCGCGAAGGATCAAGCTCCTTCCACCCAGCCGCTGGTCATTCCTATTTCTGGCGGCGGCCAGTCCACGACCACCAAGCTGGGGTCGGGATACACGACGCGTACGACGGGAGGCCAATCCTTCTCCACCACCCAGCTCGGCAGCACCACGATCACTCGCGATTCCTCTGGCCACACATGGCGCACGACGAAGCTGGGTAATAGTTACGTGACCCAAGGGCCGGGTGGACAGACGCAGACTACTTCGAAGCTCGGGAACAGCTACATCACCCGCGACTCCTCATCAGGAGCCACTCTTACCACATCGCCGCTTGGTAAGTCCTACCAGACCCGCTCGACTTCAGGCGCTTCGTGGTCCACCAGACCTCTCGGGAGCAGTTACATCACCCGCGAGAGTGGCGGCAACAAGAATGCAAAGCCTGCGGTGATTGTGATCCCGCAGGGGAGGTGACATGAGTAAACACGATCAAGGACACAGCGATAACGAGCGTCGTCTTCTTCAGATCGCCGAGGCCCTTTCGGCGGAGGAGCGCAATCTTCGGAATAATCCCGCCGGATTGGTGCGCGCAGCTGATTTCATCGAGAAGTATTTTTTGCACATCGGCCTGAAAGTCATGCGCCAGACATTCCAAGTCGATGGTATCGATTGCTACAATATCGAGGCCGTGACGCACGATTTTTGAGGCTTGGGTGAACCTCATTGGGTTATTGGGGCGCACTACGATTCGGCTCTCGGCACCCTTGGCGCAGACGACAATATTACCGCATCCACACCGACGCCATCAAAGAAACACTCCTGCCGCCGACACTCACCAAGGCCCAAGCATCGCTCGTCTATGCCAACGAAGCCGACCTGCTCAATGTCGCCCTCTTTGGCCAGACCGCGAAGCAATGGCGCGATGCCCATCCCGATGCCGAAGGCAACATCCGCGACCATGCGCCGCTTGAGCAACTTGTCGTCATCACAAATCTCGAGAGCCTTAATTCCGTTCTCATTCGCCAAGGTATTTCCCAGTCCGAGCGCCTCCTCAAGTTAAATGAAATCGCCATTAGCCAAATGCGCACCCTGCTTGCAGCGAACAATCTCAAACGCCTGAAATAATCCCCTTCACCAGCCACCCGTTACCAGCAACTCGCCACAGCGGCTACGCCGCTAATCCAACATTCAAAATCCAAAATCTCCGCGTCCTTCACCAGCCACCTGTTACCCGTTACTCGC
>CAMDOJ010000067.1 GCA_945903555.1 Chthoniobacter flavus | reverse complement strand
ACGGCCCAAAAATCTCTTGGCCGAGTAAAAGGCGTCCCCATTTAGCTCCACCCGCTTTTGGGGAGACCGATTTCAATCGCGGATGATCATTCCCCGAAGGAATCGCTGACAGTGAATTGGTAGGTTGTCCGGCTCTGGTAGGTTTCCCCAGGTCGGAGTATCGTGTTTGGAAATTGCGACTGGTTGGGGCTGTCGGGAAAGTGCTGTGTTTCCAGACACAGAGCGCTTTGCCGAGGATAAGGACGGCCGGATTTCCCGGTCAAGGAACCATCGAGGAAGTTTGCGGTGTAGAGTTGGAGCCCCGGCTGATCGGTAAAGACCTTCATCATCCGACCGCTAGTTTTCTCGTGAAGCGTGGCGACTGGGAGCAAGTCCGCTTTGCGGGAATTGAGGACAAAGGTGTGGTCATACCCGCTACCGTTGGCCAGCTGATCATTGGGCTGATCAATATCCCGTCCGACCGGCTTGGGCTGACGAAAATCGAACGGGGTATCGGCAACTGGCACAATTTTTCCAGTGGGAACCGAGGTCTTGTCGATCGGGAGCATGGCGTCGGTATGGATCTGAAGGTCGTGTAGTAGCACAGTCTCTGAGCCCTCACCTGCCAGATTGAAATAGCTGTGATTTGATAAATTAACCGGTGTCGCGCGGTCGGTCGTGGCCCGGTAATCAATGATGAGTTCGTTCTTGTCGGTGAGCGTGTAGGTTACGCAGACATCGAGATTTCCGGGATACCCCTCCTCGCCGTTGGGCGAGGTGCGGGAGAATGTCACGCTGTTACCGGCCTGCTTTGCATCCCAGACGACCTTGTCAAAGCCAATGAGCCCTCCGTGGTTGTGATTCGGGCCATTGTTCTTGGCGAGCACATGCTCAACGCCGTCCAGCGTAAACCGCCCGTTGGCGATACGCCCGGCGTAGCGGCCAAGCGTGACCCCGAGGTAGGGCTTCTTGGGGGATGACCTATAGGGTTCGACCGTGTCAAAGCCGAGGACGACATCCGCAAAATCACCATTGCGATCGGGAACTTTAATGGAGGTAATCCGAGCGCCGTAGGCGGCCACTCGCACCTCCATGCCCTTCGCGTTCTTCAAATCAAACTGCGCATCCGGATCGGCGGCCTGGTTTGCCTCGAGATGGGCTCCACTGAGGGCGATCGCGAACAACAAGTGGGCGATCAGGTAGGCACGGCAGGACGGCGTGTGTCGGTGGAATGTAACAGGGATGCCTTTAATCATTGGAGCGTCAGGGTGAGTACAAAAGTGAAGGGACACTGAGATTAGTCACTTTCGCAGGTTATATGACGGAAGTCATCTGCTGCGATTGATCAATTTGTGTTATGAATCAAAACCCCGAGGCTGCAAAAGAGGCATTGCGGTTGCGATGCATCACTGCCATTGGTCTTAAACGTTTTCATGCTGGAAAGCAATTTTCGTCATATGTACTGCATTTTGTCTGAATTATAATATCGTTATGGATGAAAATATGCTGGATACAAGCGGACCAACGCCCGAATTCGTCCAGAGGTTGATGGCCTCTCAAAGCGCGATGTATGCCTTCATTGTTTCACTTTTGGGTGGAGTGAATGACGCTGACGATGTGCTTCAGGAGACGAACATGAAGCTCTGCCGGAGGTGTGCCCTATACGACCGGGAGCAACCCTTTCTGCGTTGGGCCTACACATTCGCCCGCTTTGAGGTTATGGCCCATCGAAAAAGCAAGCAGCGGTCGCGTTTGGTGTTGGACGATGAATTGGTTGTGAGGATGGCTGGAGAATTGGAAGAATACGCTGAGAAAGCTGACTCTAGGCTCAAGGTGTTGGAACGCTGCATAGAGCGTCTGAACCCGAGGCAGCGCGAACTCATCTCAGCCCGCTATAGTCGTGGTGAGGCTGTCCGGGACATCGCGGAGCGGCTTTCCCGCCCGGAAAACGCGATGGCCGCTTTATTTTACCGGTTGCGCAAAATACTTGCCGACTGCGTGCACTCGAACATTGGAAAGGAGGGACTCGCATGAATAAGGACCGCCCCACTTTCGAGCAACTTTGTCATGCGGTGTTGGAGGGCAGCGCCAGCGAGGCGGATCTTGAGCAGATCCGAGAGAGGTTGCGCAACAGTGCCACCGATCGCGAGGCCTACTATCAGCAAATGCAGATTCATGCTTTGCTCATTTGGCAAAACGGCCGCGCCGCCGTGCCGGAATCCCTCGTCTTGGCACCGATGGATTATTCAGAAAAAAACAATATCATCGCCTTCCCGTTTCGCAGGGCTGTGCTTGCGGCAGCGGCTGCGGTGACCCTGCTCTTGGGGCTCGCGTTTTGGCTGGTGCCAGATCTCAATGATAGAGCTCTATCCCTCGCCGTCCAAAAAGGGGTGTCCGTGGACATTCTGGCGTCTTCAGAATCACCTTACCAAGTGGGGCAGCGGGTGATTTTGGAGCGGCTCGAATTAGAGACCGGTTCGCTGCGGTTCCGAATTTCTTCGGGAGCGGTGCTGGATTTTGAAGGTCCAGTGAGTTTGGAATTTTTGAATCCGATGCGGTTGAGGCTGGAGCGGGGCAGTATCAACACTGATGTGGGGAATGAAGCCAAGGGGTTCGTGATCGAAACGCCCACTGCCAACGTGCTGGATATTGGCACACGCTTCGGCACATCGGTATGCGCTGACGGCAGCACCGACATTGCGGTCTTTGAGGGGGAAGTTCAGGTTTACCGAGCAGGACTTCCGCTGACGCAAGAAAGCCGACTCGCGACACTCGTTGAAGGGGAGGCAGCCCGCATGAGCGCCCGGGACGCCAAGCTTGAGCGCGTGAACATGCTGACGCTAAAAGGGGGGCGTTTGCAGGTCCGCGGTCTTAACTCCCCGGATTCCTCAGTCGTTCTGAATGTTTCGGACAATATCAAGCAGGCTAATTTTTACCGTTGTTACACCATCGTTTCAGGGGGTATGGCCGAGGGGGCGCTGGCTTCCCTGTCTTTCAAGGCCTATCTCCAACTCAAATGGCACGCAATCCCTGGCAAGCCCTTTCCAGAGGAATTGAAGGGTGCGGACTTGATCGGGACTTTTCAGAGTTTTGCAAAGCGTGAAAGGGGTGAAACGTCAAAAAACGACATCAGTCTTGATTTATCCCGCCCGTGCGCGGTTTATGTGCTGTTCGATACCCAAGCCACTCCGCCCGAGTGGCTGCAGCGAGATTTTCGAGATACAGGACTGCGCGTGCGCAGTGGCCCGTGGGGAAAATTTGCGCGTGAAGTCAGAGACCTTGATCCAGACGCCAATGGCGAACTGAATCTGACCCATTCCGTCTGGCGTCGGGATGTACTGTCCGCCGCGACCGTGAAACTCGGCCCACCCGGCAACCTAGGAATAAGCTATCCCTACGCCATGTATGGAGTTGCGGTGAAGGCGCTGGATTGAAGTAATGGAGTGGCTGCGGTTGGGCTGCCTGTTTGTGTGTTGGCTCGCTCCTTGGTTCCGATGGGCAGAGTGCGAGCAAGTGGCCCAGTCTCCACACGGCCGAGACGGCCATGCCCCCTTCTTTTGGGGTTCAGAGTCCAATTTCAAAGTGACAACGGTATAGTTGTCATTTGGCGTTGTCTGTTTGGGGGTTTACATCGCCGGTAAACGCATCAGCATACAGGGGAAGACGATGCTGACGCATTCAGGATAAACTGAAAATCAAGGTCCGTTTTGCAATCCGTTTCATGTTTTTTCGACCTCAATGAGGTGGAAAACGGTGTCCTCTCCTGACTCATAGTTGAGTACGATTTCGGAAACATCCGGCAAAATGACCGTCTTGGTTTTCCACTCGCCGCTGTTGCCGTTCTCAATGCGGGTTCCGTCTTTTCCTGAAACCCCGAGCGACCACACTCCTGTGCCTTTATCAAGGTAAGTGACAGTCACCTTCGCCATTTTGGAATTAAACGCTGGATCAAGCTGGAAGCGCATTTGCTTCTTGCCGGACTGATGCTCAAATGCGCGACCGAAGCGTCCATAGATGGATTCGTCGATATTCCATCGACCGACATCGCCTGAGCCTGGGTCGATCTGGGTCAGGAATCGGGAGTAGTTCCCCGGCACAGTGCCCCACCCCACATCGTTGGGACCTGTGGCCTTGCGGTTGATCATGCCCCCGCCTGTCGCCTTTTCTGGATCCTCCATGCGTGCGCCGTAGGCGGTATATTCTTGAGCAATTTTGAGGTAACGCTCGGCATCCTTTTTATTCTCTGGTTTGCCGCCAAATTTCGTGGCGGGAAACCGGTCGAAGTCGGAGGCGTCGAGCCCGTCGCGCAAAGCACAGAAAGCCACGGGTGCGGTCGAGGGGTTTCTGTGTCCAGCATATTTATTAAAGAACGCGCAGGCGGGCCAATTAGCTTTTTCCTTCAAAGCCTTGGTGGGAACATTCCAAATGTCCAACCGACCGTGCGATGCAAAGAGGCCCGACCAGTAAAGGGCTTGCGGAATATTGCGCTTCGACCAACCCATTTCAAACAACTCGCCATCCATTTCCCCGCGCATAAGAACCCATTTGCCGCGTTTATTTGCTTCGGATTCGATGGTAGCGTGCTTGGCCAGTCGCTTGTCATTGTCGCTGACCAAGTAGCCATGACTGAACATCCCCTGTTTTAAGGCAATGACCTGCATGTTATCGATAAGCCACTCGGATTCCTGACCGCCATTGGCATCCGAATTCACAAGGATGGGCATGCCAGGCATCGCCTTTTGGTAGCGAGCCCACGCTTCGAGACGAAAATCGTTCCAGTCTTCATCCGAAATATCCTGCTCTTTATCGAGCGGCTTTCCCTTCCAGGGCTGTCCATCACCAGTGGAGCCTTCGGCACATTGGACCATGACAATTCGCTCACGCAGAGCCGGTGGTAACGAATTGATGTAGCTCCCGAAAGCGTCGATGAGACCGAAAAATGCCTTCTTGTATTCCGGATGGAGGTAGGTGGGATATTTGCTCTGTTTATTGGTTTTCTGACCCAAAGCATTGACATCCCTATCAGTGGTGACAACCGGCACACCTTTCGAGTAGATCCACTCCGGTGCATCCGGCCCTACCCAAATCATCAGCGTAACAAAGAGGCCATCCGCATGCGCGGCATCGAGTTTTTTGCCGATTACTTTATCGAACGCGTATTTTCCCGGCGCTGGTTCAATGTCATCCCACTTGAGAATGAGCGGAACACTGCGCAGTTCCGGGCACTCGGCTCGAGATATGTCGCCTGGCTTCCATCCCGCCCAGCTGGATATACCCAACCCCGGTTTTGCCTCTGCCTCCACTCCGGCCACTGAAAAGGCCAGCAGGCCTATACATATCAATACTTTTTTTATCATAATATTTTCAGCAGAGATAAATGCAAAACCGATTAGTGCTCTCCGAAATAAGCCTACTCATCCTCATCTTTCTTTTTCTTTTTCTTGCCCTTGGACATTTTCTTTTTGTCGTCTCCAGAAAGTTTGTTGCGGGGAGCCGCAGGTTCATCGTAGGTCGGGAGATACTTTTTGAATCGGGCAATGATTTCTTGGGACTCGGGATTTGCGGCCAAGTTTTTGTGCTCAAGCGGATCGACGGAGTGGTCATAGAGTTCCTCTCCACCATCTTTTTTGCCTCCATACCAGGTGTAACGGTAGCGACCATCGGTGAGGGAGTGGTTCTTGTATTGGTAGGTGGTCAGGGTCGGGACATTCCACTCCATCGAAGAATTCTTGAGCAGAGGGGCAAAGCTGCGGCCTTCGTTTTCCGCATTCGGCGGCAGACCGCATAGCTCCACCAACGTGGGATACATGTCGAGCAGGTTGACGACACCTTCGCATTTGAAGTCGGGTGTCGTGACTCCAGGAACACTGACCAGCAGTGGCACGCGGCATGATTCCTCCCAGAGATCGGTCTTGCCGTATTTCATCTTTTCACTGAGATGCCAACCGTGGTCCCCCCAGAGCATGATGATGGTGTTGTCGGCATACTTGCTCTTGGCCAACGCTTCAAAGATCACGCCTAGGCAGTAATCGACGTAGCTGATATTGGCGAGATAGGCTTGCTGCGCCTCAAGATGCAGGTTGGCTTTGTCGGCGGCTTCAAAACGCGGATCTGGACGAAAAAGCTCTTTGCCTTTTTTGTCGACGATATCGTTCAGATCGTCGCGTACGATGTCGACGGCTTTCAGTTTATCGAGCGGATAGAGATCAAAAAACTGCTGTGGAACCTCCCAAGGCAGATGAGGTTTGGAGATTCCAAGGGCAAGAAAAAACGGCTTTCCCTCAAAATCACGCTGGAGCTGATCGGCTGCCCATTTGCAGGCCAGGTAATCCTTGGTCTTTTCAACCGGGGCCTTTACGGCACCCCATCGAAAGTCCTCACTTTTTTCATCACCGTCTACTGCCGGGGGGCATTTCTTCCATAGCATACCGCCTTTTCCACCTTCAGTGGGTTCGGCAAATTCATCAAACGCCCATTGACCTTCGTCCATGCCGTCTTCCGTCGGGTGTTTATGAAAAATTTTGCCTGTAGAGAGTGTGTGATAGCCATGCTTGCTGAAGTATTGCGGCAGGGTGGCGACATCCTTCAACTTGGGTGCAAACTGCATGTTTTCTTTATTGCCGTAGACTCCGATCGAAGCTGCCCGCTTGCCGCTCAGCAGGGCCGAACGGGAAGGACCACAAACTGTCGAGGCAGCGTAAGCTTTATTCATAACCATCGCCTGTTGCTTGGCCAACCGATCTAAGTTGGGGGTGATCGCCTGCGGGTTGCCGCCGAAACAGCCGACCCAATCATTGAGATCGTCGACGGCGATAAACAAGACATTGAATCCCTTGCTTTGATATTTCGCGGCCTCTTCAAGTTCTGCCTTTCCAGGTGCAGTCGGCTTTGCTTCTTGAACAGGCTGGGTGGACTCGGGGACAGCGCCGATTGCGACCAGTGGCGTGAGCAGCAGGGCGGCTTGGATGAATGGCAAGGCGCTGCGGCGGGACAGCCCAAGTGGGCTGAGGTTTTTCGCCAGCGAAGTGAGGAGAAGATTTTTGATTTTCATAGGTTGCTTGAGAGTTTGATGGGGATGGCAGGCGGCTTAGGATTTGGGTTTGGGTTTGGGTAGGTTTGTTGTTGAGTTCTTGATGGTTTCCAGTTCCTCGGCCAATTCGGCAGCCTTCTCAGGATTTTTTTCGATGATGTTTTCCTTCTCGTAGGGATCGGCAGCGAGATTGAAGAGCATGGGATTGGGGATGGTAGCGGCCGCAAAGCGCTCGTCTTCGGCGTTGGCTCCGCTGCCCATGCCGCCCGCGCCAGCCGAGGCGGGGATGTATTTCCAGTCGCCCTTGCGAAGTGCGAGCCCACCGATGCCGTGCAGTACGGTGTGGTCGCGGAGGTTTTTATCCGTTTTGCCGAGCAGCATGGAGGACAAATCCAAGCTGTCCGGCGCAGCAGACGCAGGAAATTCTTTGCCAACAATTTTCGCCAAAGTGGCGTAGCAATCCACTAGGCTGATCATTTGATCGCTGACCCTCGGCTTGATCTGCCCCGGCCAGCGCACAATGAACGGAACGCGACAGGCGCCTTCAAAAACGAGATACTTCCAGCCGCGCAGACCGCCTGCAGGCTGATGTCCATTCAAGTCCTCCACCGAACCATCATAGTAGCCATCAAAAAGAATCGGTCCGTTGTCGCTGGAGAAGATGATGATGGTGTTTTTTGCCAGATCGAGGCGATCGAGCGTCTTCAAGATTTCGCCAACCTGCCAGTCAACTTGATGGATGACATCGCCTCGCACGCCGGACTGGCTCGTGCCCACAAACGGAGGCTCGGCCACGCGCGGCACATGCGGCTCGAAAAGGCCGACACTCAGAAAGAACGGCTCATCCTTGTGGCTCTCGATGTATTCCACCGATTTGGCGACAACTTTGGTGGCGAGTTCTTCATCTTTGAATCGCGCTGAGTGGCCGCCTTTCATATAGCCGATACGGCTGATGCCATTAATGATCGTTCCGGAATGCTGCTTGTCAGCGCCCTGTTTGAGCAAGTCTGGTCGTTCCAAGCCAGTTGGCTCTTCGCTGATATTGTTGATGTAGCTGACAATGATCGGGTCGGCGGGATCGAGGTTTGGGACTTTGTCATTTTCAACCCACACGCTCGGCACGCGGTCCACGGTGGCTGGAATGATATAGGAATAATCGAAACCGATCTCGAGCGGGCCGGGTTTGACCTTGCCATTGAAATCGAGCTTCGTCTTGCCGTCGCCCAGACCGAGGTGCCATTTGCCGATCACCGCGGTGTGGTAACCATCTTTGCGCAACAACGCTGGCAGCGTGAGGCGACCTGGTTCGATGCAAAGAGGCGCGTCGCCATCGAGAATGCTGTTGACCTTTGCTTTTTGCCGCCAAGCGTATTCACCAGTCAGCATCGAGTACCGCGAGGGCGTGCAGGTGGCGGATGGCGCGTAACCTTGCTTGAAGCGGACGCCCTCCCATGCCAATCGGTCCAGGTTTGGTGTTTTGATTTTCGTTGCCCCAGCACAACTCATGTCGCCCGGCCCAAGGTCGTCGGCAAGAATAATGATGATGTTGGGTTTGGGCTCGGATTTGGAAACGGCTGGAGCGGATATTGCGACAAGCGGTGCGAGCAACAGGGTGCTGAGAAAAATAATTGGCGTTTTCATTTATTTAATTTTGTCCGGTTCGGAACCCTCATTTTCCTCGTTCAACATTTCGGGAACCGATTTCACTTTTTTCTTCTTTTTGGAGGTTTTTTGCGTGCCCTTCTGGGATTGTTCCGGCGCGTCGTAATAAGGTGAAGGCGTGTGTTGCGCCGTCATGATAGCTTCTATTTTACTGACGATTTCCGGATGCGCGGCGGCAAGGTTTGTCGTTTCCGCAGGATCGGCCTTGAGGTCGTAGAGTTCCAGCGGCGCTTTCGTGCCAAGCCGATAGCCCTTCCAGTCGCCCAAGCGTGCCGACTGTTGGAAATGTGGCTCGTAGATTTCAAAATAAAGCGCTTCGTGCAGCTTCGATTGTTCCTTGCCAAGCAATGTCGGCAGAATGGAGATGCCGTCCGTACTGGAAGGTGCGGGAGCGCCAATCACATCCGCAGCCGTCGGCAGAAAATCGACAAATGTGGTATTCAAATCGCTGGTTGTGCCGGGTTG
>CAMDOJ010000066.1 GCA_945903555.1 Chthoniobacter flavus | reverse complement strand
ATCCATTTCTCCCGTCCACCGTCCATGATCTTCACTTTCGTATGACCAAACAAGCGGAAGACCCATAGTGCGTAGCAGGCCCACCAATTTGATTTGTCTCCGTAAAAAACCACGGTTGTATCGTTCGAGATCCCGTGCCTTTCGCAGAGTGCGGAAAAGAGTTCGACGGTGATGTAATCGCGTATGACTTCGTCCTGCAGGTCTGCACGCCAATCAATGTGGACAGCCCCTTGGATGTGGCCAGTATCATACAACAAGATGTCCTCATTGCTCTCGATGAATCTCAACTCGGGATCCGAGAGATGTTCCGATACCCACTGAGTGGTCACCAATGCGTCTGGATGCGCGTAATTTTTGTCTATCATGGATGAAAGTATTCTACGCGATTTGGGATTACGGGCAAGTGACAACCGATAATATGCATCGGATTATATGGCATGGATGCGAACCTGTGGAGCCGACTTGGAATACTAGGATGCTTCCTTTAATTGTGCGTCCAAATCATGCAAGCGCACCTCGAGCCTGACTATCTTTTGATTTGCCGTATTGATTTGCACCCGCTTTTCCAAGAGTTCGATCTCTAGATCACGGATCCGTTGCTGGAGACTCAACTTAATGCCGGATTTGGCTGGAACGGGAAGGGCGTCGTTAAGAAATGACGGCACGCCTGCGTCGAAAAAAGGCGCATCAGACAGAATCATTCTTTCCGCAGTACAGCAGTTGATAAGTTGGGCTCGGCTTGTGATTTCGCCTATCCGAAGGAACTCCAAGATCGCTCCGGAAGTCGTAGGCCCATAGAGTGGATAGTCGGGAGTCTCGATCAACCAATCCATTTGCAACTCGGTAATCATGGGAGCCTTTGTCCAATTTACGCCGTCGTAGGAAATTGAATCTTGAGGGTTCACATAAGCGTTCGATGCCCATTCACGAATATGTTCAAAGGAAATAGGGCCAAAAATTTCGCCGTTGTCATGCTTACGAAGAAACCAGATGGATGAGGGAACAATTGGCATCGTTTATTATTCTTCAACTTCTGAAAGACCATAGCAAGTATGATATCAACCCTAAAATGATCGATATGAAGAAACTCAGAATCGAGGGTGGTTAGAAAAGTGCAACTCCTCCAATCGAAAAAAGTGGCTTAGACACCAACAAAAAAATCCCTGCCACAGCACGAAGCTGCGACAGGGAGAGGTTGGCACCTGAAATTCAGTATCCCCAATTTGCGATTCCAAGTCAACTCACTGGATAGATAAAAAAAGGGGGGAGCTTCACAATCAGAGAATGAGGGTGCTCGGAAAATAAAGGCAACTAGCGGGCAGCAAATGGTAAAAAAAGTTTTTCAGTTTTTTCTTCAAAACCCCTAGAGTTAGATTCTATAAGCTTCTGAGGGGTGTGGAGCCTAGGGGATTCGAACCCCTGACCTCCTCAATGCCATTGAGGCGCTCTACCAACTGAGCTAAGACCCCGCTTGCGTGGGAGAACAAATATGCTGGAAAAAAATCTCAATATCAAGACCGAATCTTAGCCAAAGTGGCCGCGCCGATGATCCCTGCGTCGTTCTGCATTTTGCAAGCCTCGATCGGAACCTGGCTTTGCGCCTTGAGGTAGGGAAGAAACTTGTCGGCTTTCTTGCTGATGCCGCCGCCGATAAGGAAAAGTTCAGGAGAAAAAAGATTTTCAAGTTCTCGGAGGAACTCGCCGATAATGTCTGCCCACTTTTTGAACGAAATGGCTTTTTTTTGGCGGATGCGCTCGGATGCGCGAAATTCAATATCCTTGCCCCGGATTTTCAGTTGGCCAAACTCGGTGTTGGTGAGTAGGACGCCATCGCAGAAAATGGCCGATCCAATGCCAGTGCCGAATGTAAGTAGAATCACGACGCCCTTCCGACCGACTCCCGCACCAAAGCGCATTTCGGCGATGCCGGCAGCATCCGCATCGTTTATGAGAGTCACAGGTCCTCCGACATGACGTTCAAAAAGTTTCGCGGCATCGAGGTTGATCCACGATTCGTCGACGTTCGTGGCGGAAAAAATGACCCCATCCTTAACGATAGAGGGAAAGGCGATGCCAGCAGGCCCAGAATATTCAAAGTGATTGGCGATTTGCTCCACGACCTCCGCGATGGCCTCTGGCTTGGCAGGTTGTGGGGTTTTGATCCGCAATCGCTCCTGGGTGAGTTGTCCTGTTTTGACATTCACTGGGGCGCCTTTGATTCCGGTTCCGCCGATATCGATACCAAGGAGAATGTTTGAATTTGGGCTTCGCATATACTTTATCGCATCACCTCAAGGTTGAATCCCTACGTCAAGGCTGCCCTTTGCAAGAAAAGGATTTTTTGTGTAAAGATGAAAAGATGTCATCGATGCCACTTCCACTCCGTTCCGAAGTTCCTGAATCCGATCAATGGGATCTGAAACCGCTTTTCCATTCTGTTGCGGATTGGGAGACAGATTTTGTGCGTTTACAAAAAACCTTTGATGAGATTGGGAAGTTCCGTGGTCACGTGGGAGATTCTGCCAAATCTTTGGCAGAGGTTTTGGAGTTTGAAAAACAAATTGATCTCCTCACCGACCAACTGAACCAGTATGCGGCACTTTGCACGGCTGGTGATAGTGCGAATGCGGAGTCTCTTTCCCGTGAGGCTCGTTTGGATAGCCTTTTAGTCAGGGTGGGGGAGGCGTTTTCATTCCTATCTCCCGAGATTCAGTCCATCGCTGACGATCGCTTTGAGGAATTTCTTACCTCTCCCGAATTGGTGGATTGGACGATCCCTCTAAGGAAACTTCGTCGCCGCAAAAAACATACGCTCGCGGCAGGTGAGGAACGCTTGCTGGCGCTCGGTTCAGCCGTGATCCGTGGACATAGTGAGACATTTTCTCAACTCACGAATGTCGATATGAAGTTTGGCAGTCTCAATGATGCCGATGGCAATGAGCGCGAGTTGACTCAAAGTTCATTTTCCTCATTTTTACAGCAGCGGGATCCTCAAATCAGGAAAGCGGCATTCCATCAGTTTTACACAGAATTCAAGGACCACGAATTCACGCTGGCTGCCAGTTTGGCTAGTTCGGTTAGGGCTGATGTGTTTCATGGTCGGGCAAGAAATTACCCCTCAGCTCGCGAAGCGGCCCTGTTCGCTGATGATGTTCCAGTGGCCATCTACGATAATTTGATATCCACCGTGCGAGGCAATCTGGATGCCCTTTTTCGCTACTTTGAGCTTCGTAGGCGCGTGCTCAAATTAGACGAAATCCACCACTACGATACCTATGTGCCAATGGTCGAAAACATCCAAACTAATGTCCATTGGGATGGTGCCGTTCAGCAGGTGATGGATTCCCTGCACCCTTTGGGAGCGGAATACACGACCACTCTCGCACATGGTCTCCAATCTGGTCGTTGGTGTGATCGTTATGAAAATAAAGGGAAGCGAAGCGGGGCCTTCTCTTATGGCACATTCACTAGCCCGCCTTACATCATGATGAACTACAAGGCGGATGTTTTTTCTGATGTTTACACTCTGGCTCATGAGGCGGGGCATTCGATGCACACTTGGTATGCGAGGGGCGCGCAACTTTACCAGAACTACGGATACCCGATCTTCCTCGCCGAGGTGGCATCAACTTTCAATGAGATTCTCCTCACGGAACATTTGCTCCAAAAAACAACCGACACCAAGATGCGGGCCTATATTCTCAATCGCCAGATCGACGACTTGCGGGGCACGATCTATCGCCAGACCATGTTTGCAGAGTTCGAGCGAGAAGCCCATGCCGCCGAGGAATCCGGCGAGGCCTTGACACTCGATGGCTTTAAGAAAATCTACCGCGGATTATTGAATGACTATTTCGGTCCCCTTTTCGTCGTTGATGATGAACTTGAAATCGAATGCCTCCGGATTCCACATTTTTATAGTGCTTTTTATGTCTATAAATATGCCACTGGTATATCAGCCGCAGTTGCATTGGCTTCCCAAGTGCTGGAAAGCGGAGATGCGACCAAATACATTGAATTTCTCAAAAGCGGTGGAAGTCGGTATCCGGTTGAGACACTGTGCAAAGCCGGTGTGGATATGAGCACTCCGGCACCTATCCAAGCCGCTCTGGATCTCTTTTCCCGACGTGTTGCCGAATTGGAGAGCTTGATTGGCTGACAATGAGTGTCTGGTGGATTGAATCTTATTTGAGCGGTTAGACCCGCTTAGCCAGTGTAACGAAATCGTAACAATTCTATTTTGGGCGCCTAGCACAAACGTTTTGCAAAAGAGAACACATTTACGACAAGATTCATTGCACTAACTTAAAATAAACGCGTGCGCACATTGTATTTTGTTCCGAGTCATGTTAATGATTTCATCATATAGATTTTGGCTCTGATGGTTTTTTGATCCGCGCGCGTTTCTTAGAAGCTACAATCGTTTTTTTATTCATACACGCCCATGGCCAATGTTTTATTAGTTGATCCTGATGAGATCGCCTTTTTGGCGCTGAAGGGATTTTTGGCCGGTGAAGAACACCGAACCGCTTTCGTATCGAGTTCCCAGAAAGCGATGGAATTTTTGCGTGAGAATGTTCTGGTTGATTTGATTATTGTTGAACTCAAGCTCGAAGCGTCCACAGGCTTGGCTTTTCTGAAGACCCTCCGAAACGACTACTTCTTTCGCGATGTGCCGGTCGTCTTTTATGCGGCAAAAACAACTCACGAAGAAATTCAAGAAGCTTACAGCCTGGTCGTGCAAAGTTTTTATCGAAAACCCTACGTTCAAGACTCGATTCTGGATGAGGTCGCAAAGGTCGAGGGAAAGCAATGGTATTGGTCCTTTTTTGAGTCGGATGATGTATTGATTCGGCGCACAGGTTTCTCGCTGGACCAAATGGCAGAGGTTTTGGAGGAACTCATTCCTGTGATCCAAGCCGCTTCGCAGTCCTACATAGAACTAGCCGAAAAGTTCCTCAAAAAATCGGATTTGACAGATGAAGAAAAGGAAGCCGAAAAAAAGAACCTCTTCTTGCAAATCTCCGAGCTTCGCGGGGACTTTACAGGCTTGGGAGTTCCCAATTTGGAGAAATGTCTGAACTTCCTCATCACTTGTGCGTCGGAATCGCGCTGGAGCGAGTTTAAGAACGCGGCGGAAGCGCTCGGACATTATGCGGTTCTCTTCAGTTATCGTGCGGATATTTACAAACTGGAAAGAAAGACAAAAAAGGCTACTGCTGTGCTGGATCGACTGGCCCAAAACGCATTGATCCGCTCTCTGCCTCCGCATGAGATGCATGCGATGATTCCTAATCTTCGGGATTGTGAAATTGAGGATGGGGCCACTCTTTTCAAGCAGGGTGATCCGGGAGATGCGATGTATCTGATTGTGCATGGACTGCTCGGTGTTTACATCGAGAACCAAAATGAACCTGAGCTGAAAAAAATCGCCGAGATCAAGGATGGGGATATCGTCGGTGAGATGGCTTTGATCAGGAACGCGCCGCGTAGTGCGACGATCATTGCCCACTCTCATTCCCAAATGATGCGCTTGGATAAGAGCGCTTTTAAACGGCTCATTCTTCAATCGCCTCAAATGACGCAGTCGGTTCAGGCTCTTGCGGAGCACCGTACGACAGACAGCATCAATAAGCGAGCTGGCACAATCGACGTATCCAATTGGAGTAAAACGGCCGCCCAGAAAGTCCGCGAGATGAGTGAGCGGATTCCGATTGGATTTCTTGGGAAGAACGAGGAAAAGGAACAAGAAGAGATCCGGCGAGGGGTGGCGTGTGTCGAACATTGGAATAATATGGTCGATAGTAAAACCTTCCCCGTTGTTTCCGAAGCGGCAATGAGGAGGGAGGTCTTGGCCCTAAAAGGCTGCCCTGTGACCAAGCCTGCATCTGCCGCTTTTAAGCTGACGACGAGCAGTATCGTGACTTCTCTGCATCCCGTGATGGATTTGACGGAACGTGATCCTGGTCTGGCCTTCCAGATGCTTCAGTCTGGCAACGAGGTGCGACAGGCCAAAAAGAAGGATACCTCGACGTTTATAGAGGACGTGCGAATGTGCGTTAACGTCATTGGAGAAAAACGGCTTGGATCGATGGCCAAGACGATGCCGCACTTCCACGAGAGCTTCATGTATCTGAACCATGATGCAAATTGGCACAGTTACCTCAAGTTTCTGCTCGCTACAGCCGATATCGCTCAATTCACTTGCCATTACATGAGGTTGATCAGCCTCGAACAAACTGCGTTTTTGGGGAGTTTGATTCACGACATCGGGAAGTTGCTTTTCCTGAGTGTGCAGCCGGCGGGCTTCGCCCACGTTTATCATTACGCTCAACAAAACAATGTGTCGATTTTGGAGTCAGAGTTGCTCCATATGAATCTCTCCACCCGTCAGATGGCCATTGATTTTGTAGAGAAAAAATGCTTCCCAACGTGTTTCAAAAACCTGATCCGCTGGGTGGAAGAACCGGATAAAGCCACTGAGGACATTGAACTTGTTATGGTGGTCGCGATGGCTCGTTACATGTGCCGCATCTGTAGGATTGGTTTCAGCGCGGACGTCACCCACCAAGACCTGCTACCTCTTCAGTACACTCAACTCTGGGATTCGATTCAGCATCGTGTTTTACCAAGCTTCAATGTCGCTCACTACGAGATGCAAGTCCGCGACAAACTGGTTCGATTCTAGCGTAACGACTATGCCGATCCGTAGTCTCTTTCCGCAGAACTCCACAAGCTTCCGTTCACAGCGTGAGAGCGCGTTTTCAGTTGATCCGCCACATGCACATACTCGCATCGCCTCCCTTATCGACGAGTCGACGAGTTAAGTAGCACGCTCTATCCTGTCAAGAAATATGTAAATGTGTGGGCCCTCATAACGCAGGGAAGGGGGAAAGTGAGTTTTTGCTGTCCTCGCGTGTCATAGCGGCAACTTGAATCTCTGGATGGATTTTTTTCTCTATGTGGCGCCTCCGACTTCAATGTCCTCTGCGTATCAAGTTGCTGGCTGGTGATCCAGACTGAGTGGAATTTATGACACATTTTAATCTGGATTCGTTCCCGTTTTATAAAATTCAGTGCATTAGAATTATGTGTGGCGGTGTTCACTTTCGCCTTAAATTGAGTGAACGCTAGCAGGATAGGTATTGAGTGGAGAGTAAACGGCTGGCGGTAGGTTCGGATGACATCGGGTTGGAGAGATCGCACCAGACCGAGCACCCTCCTGCATTGAAATGACTTGTTCTCACGGTCGATCCTTCCAATATGTCAAGGCGGTCAGTCCGCGAAGATTCCTAAGACAAGCCATGGCTAAACAAAAAACCAAAGCCGGCGGATGGGGGGCTCTTAATTCCTCCATGCATTTCCTCCGTCGCGAAAGTTTCCTCAAAGGCAATGCGACACTCTTTCGCATGAACCAGCCGCGCGGCTTTGATTGTCCCGGCTGTGCTTGGCCTGACCCGAAAAATCCGTCGCCAACGGAATTCTGCGAGAATGGAGTCAAGGCCCTGACCTACGAAACGACCACTAAGCGAGCGACGCCAGAGCTTTTTTCGAAACACACGGTTACGGAGATGCGCGGATGGGATGATTTTACGCTCGAGAACACCGGACGGCTCACGCACCCGATGGCCTACAATCCCGACACCGACCGCTACGAGGAGGTTTCGTGGGACGAGGCGTTTGACCGCATCGCGCGGCACCTGCGCTCGCTCGGTTTGCCCGATGGCGCAGCGTTCTACACCTCCGGCCGCACCAGCAACGAAGCGGCATTCCTTTACCAACTCCTCGGCCGGCTTTTCGGGACGAACAATTTCCCCGACTGCTCGAACATGTGCCACGAGTCCAGCGGCGTCGGTATGGGCGAATCGATCGCCACCGGCAAGGGCACCGTGACGCTTGAGGATTTTGAAAAAGCTGATGCGATATTTGTGCTTGGTCAAAATCCCGGCACCAACCACCCACGCATGCTCTCCGAGCTCGAGAAAGCCTCGAAGCGCGGGGCGAGGATCGTGAGTTTCAATCCGCTCAAGGAAGCGGGCCTCCTGAATTTCACTCATCCCCAAAATGTCGTCGACATGGTCCTCGGCCGTAGCACGCCGATTAGCTCGCATTACTACCAAGTGCAGATAGGAGGCGACATGGCCGCCATCCGTGCGATGGTAAAATTCATTTTTGAAAAAGCGGAGACCGACAGCTCGGTCCTCGATCACGATTTTCTGGAGACCCACACGCATGGCTTTGAGGAATATCGCCGCCTCGTCGCGGAAACTCCTTGGGAACTCCTTCTCGAGCAGAGCGGACTCAACCGCCAGCAGATTGAAGAAGCGGCGGAGGTCTATCTCGGCGCGGGTTCGGTGATTTGCTGCTGGGCGATGGGGCTCACCCAACAACGCCACGGAGTCGCCAACATCCAAGAGGTGATGAACCTCCTGTTGCTTCGCGGAAATATTGGCCGCCCGGGTGCCGGGGCCTGCCCTGTGCGCGGACACAGCAATGTTCAAGGTGACCGCACCATGGGCATCACCGAGGAACCCAAGGAGGAATTTCTCGCCAGCTTAGAAAAGGAATTCGGCTTCACCATGCCACGCCATCACGGTTACTCGACCGTCCACACCATCAAGGCCATGGCCGACGGAAGAGTGGGATTTTTTCTCGGCATGGGGGGAAATTTTGCTTCAGCGACTCCCGACTCCGACCTCACTTGGCAGGCACTGCGCCGCTGCGGGATGACGGTTCATGTCTCGACCCACCTGAACCGTAGCCATGTCGTCCATGGCAAGGCCGCACTCATCCTACCCTGCCTCGGTCGCTCGGAGGCCGACATCCAGGCTTCCGGCAGGCAATCTGTAACCGTTGAAGACTCGATGAGCATGGTCCACGCCTCCACGGGCATCAACCGCCCGGCGTCGGAACACCTCCTGTCCGAACCCGCGATCATCGCTGGAATCGGCGCTAAACTTTTTCCGAATGGGCCGGTGGACTGGAATTACCTTGTTTCAGACTACGACCATATCCGTGAATGCATTGAGTCGGTTATCCCGGGCTTTACAGATTTCAACAAGCGAATCCAGCAACCTGGCGGCTTCCATTTGCCAAATGCTGCAGCCAACCGCGAGTGGCGCACTTCCACTGGACGGGCGAACTTTATTTCCAACGTCCTTCCGCGCCTTTCCGTGAAACCCGGCCACCTGCG
>CAMDOJ010000065.1 GCA_945903555.1 Chthoniobacter flavus | reverse complement strand
CAACGGGCAGTTGTTCCCCCCAGAACAAAATTGAAGTTATTCGGAATGACTCATAGTGCAAGTCCTATTTTAAAAAATAAATAAGCGCGCTTGTTGATGTGGAAGATGAGCGGGCTTGCGAAGGTCCCCACTGATGGCGATATTCCGCTCGATGTTTGCAAGAGTATTACCCGATCAGGCTGCTGGTCGATTGCTGGATTATCGAATTCCAGAATCGATGGCGTCGTCTATCGGTATCGGATCCCGCGTCCGTGTACCGGTTCGCACTCGAATGCTCACAGGTACCGTTATTGAGGTCCTATCGGCCTGCGAATATGATTCCGTAAAAGATATCAGCCAGCTTATGGATGAGAAACCGATGATCCGACCGGCCCTGTTGGAACTCGCTCGATGGATGGCTGACTATTATTGCTGCCCCTTGGAAACGGCCGTTTGCAGTGTTCTTCCCGTTGCGGTACGCGATGGTCGCGTTTCTGTGAAAAAACAAAATTCGGTCCGCTTAGTTACAGCAATGAGCGACGACCAACTCGCCACGCTAGCACACAAAGCACCACGTCAAGCGGCTGCTCTTCGTGTCCTTATTAAGGCAGCGGGCCCACTACCCGTTTCCACGGCGGCCGACCAAGCCGGTGTGAGTGATAGCGTTTACCGCACTTTGGAAAAAAATGGATTGGTTATCATCGAAGCGGGTGTTGTGGCTCGCAACCCCTACTCCGAACGCTTCGTTGCTAATGCCGAACTGGTACTCAATCCAGAGCAGACCGAAGCCATGGTGGCCGTCCGCGAAGCGATGGAAAAAACCAGCCAGCCAATATTGCTTTTCGGCGTCACGGGCTCGGGCAAAACAGAGATTTACCTTCGCGCGATTCGTGAAGCGATCAATCATGGTCGAAGCGCTCTCGTCCTTGTTCCCGAGATCGCATTGACTCCGCAAACGGTGGAACGCTTCAAATCTCGATTTGCTGATATGCAGGACAATATCGCCGTTCTTCATAGTCACCTCTCCGAAGGTGAGCGCCACGACGAGTGGCATAAAATCCACGACGGTACCGCACGCATCGTGATCGGTGCACGAAGTTCGATTTTCGCCCCATTGGAAAATCTGGGCGTGATCATTGTTGATGAAGAGCACGAAGGGTCCTACAAGCAAGATGAAGCCCCGCGCTATAATGCCCGCGACATGGCTGTCCTTCGTGCGTCACGCGAAAAAGCGGCGGTGATCCTAGGAAGCGCAACTCCTTGCCTCGAAAGTTGGCATAATGCCCAAACTGGCAAATATCGACTTGTCCGCCTCAACCAGCGAGTGGACGATAAAAGCATGCCGGTCGTGCGAGTGGTGGATTTGCGTCGTCAATCCCGCGCCACTCCAGAGGGTGGTATTTTAGCTCGCCCGCTTGCGGAGGCTATCGAAGGCAGGATGGCGAAGGGGGAACAATCCATTCTCTTTCTCAATCGCCGTGGATTTTCTACATCCATGATCTGCGAAGCATGTGGTCATGTCTGCCAGTGCCCAGACTGCAGTGTTTCTCTCACCTTCCATCGCGCCGCAGAACGTCTCATGTGCCACATTTGCGGGCACTCACGGAAGGCTCCAAAGTCTTGCCCAAAATGCTCCGATCCAAAAATCCGTTTCGCCGGGATGGGAACCCAGAAGGTTGAGGAAGCACTCAAAAAGATTTTTCCAAAAGCACGGATCGCCCGTATGGATGCTGACTCCATGACACGCAAGGATGCCTACCGCGATACACTTGGAGCATTCAAAGAGGGGAAAATTGATATCTTGATTGGCACGCAAATGATCGCCAAAGGTCTCCATTTCCCCAATGTGACACTTGTTGGGATCATCAATGCAGACCTAGGTCTCCACGTTCCAGATTTTCGCGCTGGGGAACGGACATTTCAGTTGCTCACGCAGGTCGCCGGACGAGCTGGACGCGGCGAGATGGAGGGGGAAGTTTTTGTGCAGACGTTCACCCCGTTCAGTCCATCGATCCAGTTTGCTCGCCACCATGACTTTCAAGGTTTCATGGAGCAGGAAATGGAATTTCGTGAAAAGTTCGGATACCCCCCATTTGGAAAAATGGCAATGATCACGCTGCGCGGCACCGTCCGCGAGAGGGTGGAATTTTCTGCTCAGACACTCTCGCGTAAACTGAAGGCCTCTGCGATTGAGGGTATCACTATCGGCGAAGGAGTTCCCGCCCCCCTCGAAAAAGCCAAAACCTACCATCGATTCCAAGTCTCGATGCGCGGACATTCTTCCATTCTTTTATCCCGACTGGCTAAAGAAACATTGCAGAACTTGACCATGCCCGAGGACGTTTTTGTGGCCGTGGACATCGATCCGCTTCATCTTATGTGATCGATGATTGTTCACCCTGTTATTTACCATTTTTTTAAGAATTTCATCCGACTTCTGTTGGTTGTGATTTTTGCAGGTGTTCCCGCTGCCGCCTATTACCTGCGTGTACAGGGGATCGGATTCGGAGCAAAAGAAGCTCTTGGATCCGCACTGAGCAGCCCACAAATCAATGTTCAAATAGGCAAACTGGCCCTAGATCCCTTCAACGGCTTACTCGCAAGAAATGTGGTGGTGAGTGAAACGAAAGCACCCAAGCGCACAATTGCTTCGCTTGATAATATTTCCATATCGATCAACTTAAGCCAACTCATGCGCCGAGCACTAATCATTGACAGATTGAGTCTCTTCAATGCAAGTGCCTCGATTCCTCTTTCAGAAAGCGACCCATCTGCCCTTTTGAAAATTCAGGACATTCATGGAGATATCGTGATACTTGGCGACCGTCTTCATTTGAGCCTGCTCGAGGGTGTCATCGCTGGCATTCAAATCAAGATCAGCGGTGAAATCCTCAACCACCTTGCTTTCAACTTAGAACCTTCCGCAGGGAGTGCCGACAAACAATCCCCTCTTGCCCTCTTAAATACCATCACCCGCACTTTGGCAGAACTGACATTTCCAGATGGCCCACCTATCCTTACGGCCGAGTTTGAAGTGGATGCCCTCCATCCAGAATCCCTTAACTTGCCCGATTTTTGTCTCTCCTCCTCCCGCATCATCCACAAAAAAGGAACCCTTGAGGCGATGGAAATCAAAGGTGAATTCACGAATGGAATCCTTCGTTTACCCATCATTCAATTGAAAGACAGTCAGGGATCCCTACAAGCCTCTGGTGAATGGAATCTTCACAAGTCCAAGGCTGTGGCGTCCCTGATATCCACACTCAATCCAACCCCCATTCTGCATGGATCAATGCCGTCCAATACGGCAATCCAAAAACTCAAATTCACAGATCCTCCACGCCTAGATGCCGAAATGGAAATCCAATTCGGATCTCAAAAACCCCAGATTCACGTCACCGGAAGTTTTACGTCGCCACGTTTGCTTTTTGATAGAGTGGCTTTCACTGACGTCGGATGCAGCTTTGCTTGGAAGAATGGACATTTTTATGCCCGCGACATTCTCGTAAGGACCCAACGCGGCGCGATTGAAGGGAATGTGTGGATCTCCAAGGACGACCTCCGCCTTGTCCTGCACAGTACAATCCCGCCGACAGACCTCACCTCTCTTTTTGGAACGAAAGCTCAGGAAGTCCTGAATAAAACGGAATTCACTGATACTCCCGATATCACAGTGTCGTTGCAATCCACCAATCTGGCCTTCGCCAATATGTATGGCAAAGGCCATCTCAAGCTTGGGAGAACATCCATGCGGGGCGCTTGGATGGATAGTGTGGAGTCGGATTTTGAAATTTCCAACGCTTGCGCCACGTTCAATAATATTCTTGTTACATCTGGGGGCGGGCGAGGCACTGGCACTGTGGCCTACGATGTCGGCAAACAAGAGGTTCGACTCGATAAGATTCACTCCACCCTAGTCCCTGTTGACGTGATGACATGGATCGATCCCCGGATTGCAAAAACGATCACCCCCTACCGCTTCCATTCCCCTCCCAATCTCGACGTTCAAGGGAAGGCTCACATGCACGATCCGACAAAAAACAATCTCTCCATCAAGGTCGAAGCCCCATACGGACTAGATTACGATCTGCTTAACAAGACGCTTTCATTCGGTCGCACGAGTGCAAAAGTGGAGGTTCTTAACAACAAGGTCGTCGCCAACATCAAACGAGCCGACCTTATGGGCGGAAATGTGACGGTTTTAGCTGATGTTTCGATCAATCCAATGAATCCCGTTTTCAGTACCAACCTGACGCTATCGAGAGTCAACTTTTCAAAACTCACCAACCTCTACTTTGGATACGACGACTCGAAAGGCGTTATCAGTGGGAACTTCCAATTCAATGCTCGCATGAAGGAGGAGTCCTTGATGATTGGAAAAGGGAGCATTCGAATCGAGGACGGCAATGTTTTTGCGATCCCCCTGCTCGGACCCTTTTCCTACATTTTGGGGACAGTTATTCCCGGCGTGGTCTACAATCATGCTCGCACAGCCACAGCGGACTTCACCGTTGCCAACGAAAAAGCCTACACTGAAAACATCGAGATTCAGGGGCGGGGATTCAGCATGTATGGTGATGGGAATATCCATTTTCTGACAGGCGGATTGGATATGAGTATGCGTATTAATGCCCAGGGCATTCCGGGATTGGTCTTTTTTCCAGTTAGCAAACTTTTTGAATACTACTCAAACGGTACCATGACCGATCCAAAATGGGGTCCGAAAATTATCCCCCGCATTCCTGCTCTTGGCGGAACTACAAAAAAGCCAGTCAAAAACTAGCTAAAATTCATATCCGCGACCAAGGGGAAGTGATCAGAGACACTAGACTGAATCACTTGAACCTTATTACGGACTAATTGGGCGTTGAAAAAAATGTGATCCACAATATAGGGATGTCGCTGCCAAGTGGCTTGCGTGTTTTGTGCGGTTTCGAATCCGATTTTACTGAACTGCTCGACAATACATTCACCGGGTGCGGAGTTCATATCGCCAGTCAAAATCGTAGGCCCATGGGAGTGATATTTGAGTCGTTGCTCGATGATATTGCGCTGCTCCAGATACGATTCACTCGAGCTTCCAATCATAAAAAATGCTTGGAGATGCGTGTTCATGAGTCGGATATCCCGGCCATCAATCGTGGTAGAGACCTCTATTAGAAGACGGGATGACGCATGCCGCCGTTTTCCAGCAAACTCAAATTCGAGATCCGCCGCCGGCAAATCGATCTTATGAAAATCACGCAACGGCGTCTTTGAAAAAATGACCAATCCCAGGCCAAATGGGATTTCTGTGTCATTCTTAAGGGGATAAGAGAACACCGAATCATGGCTAGGGAAGTGATTTTTTAGGATCTGATAATTCGGCGGCGGTTCCACCTGCATGCCTCCGTCGACACCGCGCTCGACTTCCTGCAAAAAGAGCAGATCAGCGTCTAATCGTTGAAGGAACTGACAGGTGCCGATGATATCTTGATCAGAACAATTTGGGTTGCTTTCGTCGAAAGGTTCCCCATTTTGAATGTTGAAAGTAACAACTCTAAAAGACATAAACTGCTGAAACTCCTACCACGACCGTGTTAGAAATTAAAGCCACATATTTGATATATTTTCAAATCCCTACTGGCAAGATGGCCTTCGCAAATCCATCGGATCGTATTTACGGAAAATCCAAGCGGTAAGAAGTGCATAAAACACTAAAGCCAAAAAAGGCTTAAACCAGATGCGGGTCAACTTATAGATATCACCATAGCAATCAGCACCAAAGCCGATGCATAGAAAAACAAGAAGGCCAGCGAGAAGGCTCAAAGACTTCTTCTGACGAATCAGCAAAGCTGCACACACGGCCACAAAGGGCGCTATGATCACATAAGAAACAGTCTCCGTTCGAGGGTTGAATGCCATCAAATAGGCCGCCGACAATCCTGCAATGAAAAGAGGTCCAACTTCGGAAGAGTAGATTTTTTTGAGCCGCCAAGCGATTCCCAGAGTGAGGAAGGCAAATAAAGCTCGAACGGCAAACCAGATTTTATCTGATCCGTTGATCCCAAAAGTACGGAACATGCCCGCGATATCATCAAAACTATTATCTAGGGGCGTGCTCGCCGTTCGCATTTGTTCAATGCACATTTGCCACTGGCCGACGACATATTTGGGGTCGTAGTGGATAAATGAGAGTGCCATAAAAAAGCACATTCCCACCACCAATCGCCACCAAAGTGCTGGATAAATAACGCCAAATAAGAGAAGCGGAACAAGTCCGAGAGGCTTCACCAAAACACCTAGGACCAACCATGTCGCCGCCGCCGCCCATTTCTTATTGGTTACAGCGACAGTCGCCAAAATCATCGTAGCGGCGAGCAACAAGTTGAATTGCCCATTTCGACCAGCCGTAAGCGAAGCCGGAATGCTGAGGACAGTCACTAAACAAAAAAGACTCGAGCAGGGTGCATCAATTTTAAAAAGCTGACACAATCGCCACACCGCCCAGCATAAAAGCCCGAGAGAAAAAGCCCGATAAAGCACCTCTGCAATCCTAAGTGGCAAGGTTGGGAGCAATGTTTCGCTGAGTGGTTGCCTCTTAAAGGCTGAAATGTTTTTGGGGAATTCCTGCCAAGCGAAAGGCGTGTAAATCAAGGCGGACTGGGGAAAGTAGAGGAAGCCACTTCCTGTTAATGAATACATGTTTTCCGAGTTCCACCAGTGATAAGCCGCGCGGCTATAATGATGCGTGATATTTCTCTGAGTCGGCTGAAAGAAAGCCAGCAAGGCAACGATGGCAAAAAATAAAAGCCACAAACGCTTCGCATAGATGTTCGAATTACCACTCCAGAATAGAGTATTCAGTTTACTAAATAAGAAGCGCATAAAAAAGACCCACCAATCTGTTTGCGCTACACCCCCATGCAAAGCATATAAAATTGCCAATCCCAAGAGCAGGATGCTAAAAATACGCTCTAATAATATTTTACCGAATGTATAAACTTGTACTCATCCGCCACGGCGAAAGCACCTGGAACAAAGAAAACCGCTTCACCGGTTGGCACGATGTCGAACTCAGCGACAAAGGTTGCGCCGAAGCCAAGGCTGCTGGCGAGCTCCTCAAAAAAGAAGGTTTCAGTTTTGATATCGCCTACGTTTCCTTGCTCAAGCGCGCTCTCAACACACTCTGGGGGGTTCTCACAGAACTCGACCAACTCTGGATCCCAATGGAAAAAGACTGGCGCCTCAACGAACGCCATTACGGTGCCCTACAAGGTCTCAACAAATCAGAAACCGCAGAAAAATTCGGCAACGAACAAGTCCTAGTTTGGCGCCGCAGTTACGACATCCCTCCCCCTCCGCTCGAAAAATCCGACGAGCGCTGGCCCGGACACGATCCACGTTACGCTGGCATTTCCGAATCCCAGCTTCCCCTCACCGAATGCCTCAAAGATACCGTCGAGCGCTTTCTCCCGCTCTGGCACGAAAAAATTGCGCCCACGGTGAAATCCGGCAAACGCGTCATCATTGCCGCCCACGGGAACAGCCTTCGCGCCCTAGTCATGTATCTCGACAACCTCACCGAGGAGCAAGTCCTCAAGCTCAACATCCCTACCGGCATTCCCCTCGTTTACGAGTTGGATGACAATCTCAAGCCGATCAAAAGCTACTATCTCGGCGACCAAGACGCGATCGCCGCCGCTATGAATGCCGTAGCCAGCCAAGGCAAGTCGAAGGCCTAAAAAGGCATCGGAATGATACATCCCATCCATCAAAGCTGCCCTAAGTTGATTTGAAAAATCGAAACCCATCACAGCAACCGAGCGCGCGCCCAGTCAATGAGGCTCCAGGAGGAAACAAAAAAGTTCTCCTCCACTCATGTTGCGCTCCCTGCTCGGGCGAGGTGATGGAGGCGATGGCGGCCTCTGGGATTGACTACACGATTTATTTCTACAATCCGAATATCCACCCCCGCGAAGAATACGAACTCCGAAAGGCCGAGAATATCCGTTTCGCCGAAAAAGAAGGCGTCCCCTTCGTGGATGCGGATTACGATACGGACAACTGGTTCGCTAGAGCCAAAGGCTTGGAGTGGGAACCCGAGAAAGGCGCTCGGTGCACGATGTGCTTCGACATGCGCTTCGACCGCACCGCCCTCTATGCCCATGAAAATGGATTTCCCGTTATTACGAGTTGCCTAGGCATTTCTCGCTGGAAAGACATGGACCAGATCAATGGCTGTGGTGTTCGAGCCGCCGCAAAATACCCCGATCTTTCCTACTGGGAATTCAACTGGCGCAAAGGCGGCGGCGCCCAACGCATGCTCGAGATTTCAAAGCGGGAGCAGTTCTACCAGCAGGAATACTGCGGCTGCATTTATTCCCTCCGCGATTCCAATAAATGGCGCCTCGCCAATGGACGCGAAAAAATCGAAATGGGCGTGAAGTATTACGGGGTTGAGGAACCCAAGGAATAAAGCCGCAGAAATTCGACAGGATTTCAGGATCCACAGGAAAAAGTTTTGCCAGTGTAAAAGACGTCCGTCCCAAATACTCACCTACTTTAGGCTTCAGTGATCCATCATCCGCTGGAACCGTAACAGCAAGTCCGCCATTTAAAAAAAGTCTGCTGAAAGCCTGCTTGATGGGGCTTTGCTTTTTCCGTCAATCCAAGCTGCTTAGGATCACGCGCTGTTAGTTACATTCCAAGCCCTGAGATTTCGGTTCGCGACTTACAAACTTACAAACTTAATTGATGAAACTAAATTTCACCCTGCGGGCTGCCTGCGGCAGGCTACCCAGCCAGCCCCCGCTGGCATGTGTTCTCCGCTAACGCTCCGGTTGCCTCCTTCGCTCCCGCTCATGTCGCCCTTCGGGCTGCCTTCGGCAGGCTACCCAGCCAGCCCCCGCTGGCATGTGTTCTCCGCTAACGCTCCGGTTGCCTCCTTCGCTCCCGCTCATGTCGCCCTTCGGGCTCCACAGCCCGCAAAAACAACCTCACCGCCCTCGTCGCCCTACGCCGCATCTTCCTCGGCGACCCGTTCCTCCCAACCCCCAACTCCTCCTGAACCTCTCGGGCACCTAAACAAAAAACAGCCACTGCCCGCGCAAAAATCCCCGAGCCATCACCCGCTCGCGCCTACCTGAGTAGTTACAATAATTGAACAACCTGGATTCCCAATCAACCTTTTTAATTTCCGTGATTACAACGGTCTGAAATCACTCATGGCCTTAATGTTTTTATTATCAAATGTCTATTTCGTCATAGGAATGTATGGCTTGTTAATGTGGCAAGACTCTTGGTATTGGCCAGACTCGGTCCATAAAACAATAATAT
>CAMDOJ010000064.1 GCA_945903555.1 Chthoniobacter flavus | reverse complement strand
GGAACCATGGATTTTTTTTTCGAAGGATTTATTCCAGTCTGGGCCTTGGGAGGCGACGATGTAGTCACGCACTGGCTTATCCATTTGGAAGGCGATGCTCACGCTCGTTGCGATCACCAAGGTAAGAATCAAAAGGAGTCCGATTTTTGACCGAGGATTCATCGGTTTAATTGCGCAAACGGGCAGCGACCTCGGGGGCAAAGTAAGTGAGAATCATGTCGGCGCCAGCCCGCTTAATGGCGAGGAGGGATTCGTCGCGTGTCCGCTCATAGTCGAGCCAACCGAGTTTCGCTGCCGCATGAATCTGGGCATACTCGCCGCTCACTTGATACGCCGCCAGCGGGATGGTGACGGCATCGCGAACGCTTCGGATGATGTCTAGGTATGGGCCGGCGGGTTTGACCATCACGATGTCAGCGCCCTGTTCGACGTCAAGGAGCACCTCGCTAATGGCTTCGAGGGCATTTGCGGGATCCATTTGGTAGGTTGCCTTGCTAATGGCATCCTTGCCGATCTGGCTTCCCACGGCGTCGCGAAAGGGCCCGTAGTAAGCGGAGCTGTATTTCGCGGCATACGACATAATGGCTGTCTCGTGAAATCCGGCGGCATCAAGGGCTCGTCGGATTTCTCCCACTCGGCCATCCATCATGTCCGAGGGTGCCACGATATCCGCTCCCGCGGCAGCCTCTTGCACAGCGAGCCGGCAGAGGGCCTCCACAGTGGTGTCATTTTCCACCGAGTCTCCATCTTCGGAGAGGATGCCATCATGACCATGGCTTGTGTAGGGGTCCAATGCGACATCGGCGATCACGAGCAACTCGGGAAAGCGTTTTTTGATTTCCCGTACGGCCCTGTAGAGGATGTTTGAGTCCTTATGGGCATACGTGCCCTTGGTGTTTTTGAGCGAGCCCTCGATACAGGGAAAAATGGCTACGGCTGGAATGCCTAATTGCTGGGCTTCCTCGCAGGCTGCCAAGAGCGAGTCGAGGCTGCGTCTCGAAACACCGGGCATCGATTCTACGGGGTGATCGGTGTCGATCGCATGGACAAAGAGCGGCCAGATCAAATCCTCGGTATGCAATCTTGTCTCGCGGACAAGGCGGCGGAGATTTTCGGAGCGCCTGATGCGGCGGGGGCGTTGCAAGATAGAAAGATCCACCCCGTCACCCTGCAATCGCACAGGTGCGCAGTCAAGCCAGACGCTAATTCAAACGTGAAAAGTGATTTTCACAATCCTCGGATCTGAATAAGATTCCGAAGTATTGTAATGAACCATCCTATCCCATCGGATCTTTGGCTGATTTGCCCGCGTTGCCATGCCGAGTGCCTGGACCGAAATCTCGCTAAAAACGAGTATTTGCGTTGCACGCGATGCGGGGAAGAAATCAAAACGCCCTTTGTTGGTCGGACGATTCCGGCTGCTTGGGCGCTTTCCACAACGGGTCTCATTCTGATGGTGCTGGCAAATATTTATCCAATTTTGAGCTTCAGCATCGCTGGAAACTCGCAGGAGAACTTGATTGTCACTGGCATTGTGGGTCTGTGGTTTCAGGGTTACGGATTGCTATCGGTGTTGGTTTTTTTCTGCGTTATAGCGGCGCCGGCGCTCTATTTGGTGACAGTTTGGTATGCTTGTGCGGCATGGTGCCTCAACCGTCGCTGGCGAGGACTCCCTACCATTCTGAATGTGGCCGCCTTCCTGGAATCGTGGAATTTGGTGCCGGTTTTTACTGTGGCTTGCGTGGTCGCAACGGTGAAACTGAGGACGCTGGGATCGGTGCGTTGGGAAATCGGCGCTTTCTGGGTGGTCGTCTACGCGCTTTGTATCCTTCTGACGATTCAGTTCTTTGATCAGAAAAAACTCATTCTTTATGTAGAGGAGGAGCAACTTTGAGTGCCCGCCTACGTCTCCAGCTTGCACGGGCTTTGGTGGTGACGGGATTTATCCTTTATTTGCCTGCGAACCTTGTGCCTGTAATGACGATCACCATCACGGGTGCTGTTGAGCCCTTGTCTGTGATGGGGGGGGTACGGGAGCTTTACAAATCTGGTCTTGTTCCTGTTGCGGGCATTGTCTTTCTGGCTAGTGGCGTGTTGCCATTGGTGAAGTTGCTCGTTATGGCTTGGATGCTCACCCTACACGGGTCCGACCGATCCCGTCGTTCCCGCATGGCCATGCACTCCTTTCTTCTGAAAATCGGAACTTGGGCAATGATCGATATTTTTTTACTCTCCATCCTGACTGCCGTAGGCCAGCTTGGCATCTTAGCTAGTGTGAGAGCCGAGCCGGGTGCATTATTTTATTCTGCTTTGCTTGTTTGCAGTATTCTTGCTGTGGATATCTATAAACCCTACATGATCTGGCAGGACTCGCCAAAAAAGGCCCAATGAATACAGAAGAACCGAAAAAAGAAAAAGAAGACCGCGGTGAGATCGTCGCTACCCACACCGGCAATATCGCGTGGGTGTGGATATTTCCCATCTTAGCCGCCATGGTCGCGGGTTGGCTTTTCTGGAAGGAGTGGGAATCCCTCGGGCCGAAAATCGAAATCACTTTTGAGGATGCTCCCGGTATTCAAGCCGGGAAAACCCAGTTGCTTTATCGTGGGGTCAAGTCGGGTGTCGTTGAGGCCGTCGAGCTGGATAAAGATCTCAACCACGTCGTGGTCAAAGTGCAACTCGAAGGCTTTGCTGCCGATTTGGCTTCGAAAAATACGGACTTTTGGATCGAGCGCCCCGTTATTTCCATCACGGAATTGAATGGCCTCGAGTCCATCATCCAGGGTAACTCGATACAGGCTAGGACGCAGGGTGGGCCTCCGCAAAGCCAATTCACGGGCCTCGCCAAGCCGCCCCTTTTGCCTTTGGAGAAGGGAGCCTTTATGATTCGGCTTCAGAGCCAAGCGATCCCCCTCATTAATCGTGGAGCCCCTGTTTACAATCGTGGCATCAAGGTGGGAGTAGTCAGGGAGAAGGTATTGGGTGAGAAGGGGCGTCCCACTTTGGATTTGTATATTGAAAAAGAATTTCGATCTGCGGTGCGCACCAACTCGCGATTCTGGCCGATCGAGGCCACCGCGCTGCAGTTTGGTCAGCAAGGTCTCAAGCTCGACATCGCTGGCATTGATGCGCTCATTCAAGGCGGCATTTCCTTTGATCATTATGGTGAACCGGGGGCCGAGGCCGCCAGCAATAGCGTCTTTGAGTTCAGCGCAAATGAATTTGATGCTCGTACTTGCGGCAAAAGCTTTACTGTTCTGTTTCAGGAAGGACGTGGGCTGATTGCGGGAGTGACCAAGGTCTGCTATCTCGGGCAGCCTATCGGCTTAATCGATACGGTGGAAGTCGTTCCGGCATCCCAATGCGTTAAAACCACGATGCGGCTCTACCCGGAATACGACGCATTGGTGGATTCCTCCGCGAGGCTCTCCCTCATTTGCCCTCGGATTTCCTTGGATGGGGTAACAGGTTTGGACACCCTGATTACGGGAGTTTACATCGACATGCAGCCAGGTGTCGGCGGCCAGCCTGCGACAGAGTTGCTTGGGCGCACTGTTTCGGATCGGGAGTGGCAGGCCATTCAGGATGAGCGCAATGGCATGTTGCTCACTCTCTACACGAAGAAATTACCAACCATCGACAAGGGTGCCCCCGTGCTTCATCGCGGGCTTACGGTGGGAACAGTGCTCAAAAAATCCCTTGATGCCAAAGGGGGGCCGATTCTGCATGTCGTTATCAAGCCTGAGTTCCGAAATGTCATTTCGGCGAACACCCGCTTCTGGCGCATGCCTGCTACATCAATCAAAGTCGGATCTGGTATTCTGCAGGTCGAGTTGGAAAGCGTCAAGGCCCTCGTTCAAGGTGGGGTTGAGTTCGACAGCTTTGGCGCCACGAGTAAAAGCGAGGCCCCCATTTCCGAGTTCCAGCTTTTTGATGATAAAAAAACGGCGCAGGCCGAATCCACTCCGATCCGGATCCGCTTCGACAATGGACGCGGCTTGGTCGGAGGGCGCAGCGAGATTCGTTACCTAGGGGTGCCGGTCGGAATCGTCGAAGAAGTTGAAACCAAGGACCAGCATATCTGGGTGGTGGCCCGCCTCAACTCGGGTTACGAATATCTTAGAACCCAAGACGCGGTTTATTCCGTCGTTCGCCCAAATATCTCGCTTCAAGGCATCACTGGCTTGGAAACGCTTGTGAGCGGCGTTTACATCGAATGCACGCCTGGAAGCTCCAAAAAAATGGCCGCCTCCTTTGTTGGCAAGACCACATTTGACTCGGAGGAGATCACCCCTACTGGACTGACTGTCAAGCTCAAGGCTGAGGGGAGTCCGATCAATCCAGGGGCAGCGATTTACTATCGAGGAATCAGCGTAGGACGGATTACCGAAAAATCGCTTTCTCAGGATGGTCGTGACGTTGTGCTGACCGCAGTCATTAACCGCAAGTATTCTCACCTCATTCATGAGAATACCAAATTCTGGGATGCCAGCGGACTCAAGGCCACTCTGGGTTTCCTTAAGTTCCGCATCCAGACGGGATCCGTGATCGTGCCGGACGGGCAGATTTGCTTTGCAACGCCTGACAATGACTCTATGGGCCCTGCTGCGCGTGACGGCGATACCTTCCCGCTCTATTCCGAACCCCAGACCGATTGGGCCAAGTGGAATCCCTCGATACCGACTAACGAGTAGTGGGATAGAAATGGCGTTCATCGTGAAAATCCGGCGAATACGACCGAAATTTCACAGAAAAATTAAAACGCATGACGTGGAGTGATTTGTGTTGGCTTGATCTTCGGCTTCTAGTCACAAAATCTTGTGAATGGGGTACTGGCCCCGGCGATCGTAAATCTTTCTATGGGAGTTGAGGCGGGATGCCACCCGAGGAGTTTTCGAGTCCATTGGTGAAGGGCTTTGGGACTCATGCTGTAGCGGTCTGCGACCGCCGAAGGTAACGGTTTTTAGTGGCGGGTGTATTGGCGGTGGTTGGCTAATACGATGCCGGCGATAATCAATGCCATTCCAAGTATCGCGCTTGCGGGCGGTACTTCGCCTAAGAGCGGAATGGCGAGGAGCGTCGCAACAACGGGGGTGAGTGCTCCGGCTATAGCGGCGCGATCCGCGCCGAGTTTAGCCACAGCATAGGCATAGCTGATTGTTGAGACGAGGCCGACGCCGATACCTTCAAGGAGAATCTGGGTGGCGAGAACATTGAAAGGCAGGTGATGCAGTTGCAAAGGTTCGCTGCTGAGAAGCAGGTCGATGACGAGGAGGGGAATTGATCCGAAGGTGACTACGGCAGCCCCTTCGAGGGCTTCCAGTCCACTGCGGCGCAAGGCAAGGGTAAATGCGGCCCATAGAAGGCTTCCCAACAGGAAAAGCCCATAACCCCGCCACAATCCAGCAGCAGCGTGGTTGAGAGAGAACACAAGCATCAGCAAAACCCCGATCAAAATGAGCAGTAATCCATTTCGGCGCGTGGATGTGATTTTCTGACCGAGAAGGAGGAAGGCAAGCAGTGAGACGAACAATGGTAATGCCCCTGGCACAAGAGTGCTTCCATCCGCCACGGACGCGAAACGCATTCCTGTGCCGGCCACCAAAAAGTAGGGAAAGCCCGCGCCGCATACGATTGCCAGAAGCAGCGGCCATGGCACTGCGATGATCCTATGCCAGCGCCTCCACAACACAGGCAGGAAGCATAGCGCGGCAGGAAGGAAACGGAATGCGGCTAGCTCACCCACAGGCAGCGCCGCTTTCGCACCGGCACGCAGGGAAAGGAAGAATCCCGCCCAGACAAGGATGGTCAATCCGAGCGCGAGCACTCCAGCGAACTCCACAGACACAAGCGGTGTGCGTGGCGTTTTTTTATTAGTATCCATGGAGGTGGTGCTCGGGTTTGGAGGTCGGTAAGAAGGCGGGAGGTTGGAGCCCAAGGTGGTTTTGCAGGAGGTCCTCGGCTGTCATCAGAGCGCCTTCCACCCAGCCCTGAGCGTGGGAGTAGGCCTCGCCACAGATGTAAACTGGCAGTCCGCTCACGGGCTGGACGATACGCCGACTCACCTCGCGGCTGTTCACATGCTGGCGCCAGAAGTTCGCACCTCCACCGTAGGGGTCGTCACCCCAATCGCGGTAGGCTGCGGAATACGGCTTCCTGTCGGGAGTATCCTTGGCGTTGTGCATGGCGAGGATTTGCCTGTGGGCCTCCTTGACCATGAGGGCGGGGGCGGGGTGCTGTTTCCATTCCTCCGCTGTTAACTGAGCCTCATCGAGATGGGGTTCGTTCTTAAATTTGTCGGGGTGTCCGCGCAAACCCTCCCAATAGTCCATGCCGTAGCCATCGTTGTAAATGAGGATGGCTCCGGCCTTGGTGTTGCCAGCCACCGGCCAGTAGTAGCACTGGCGCAGGGGAAGGTCAGTTACGGACTGTCCGCGTGTGATGCCTAAGTCCTCCCACCAGCGGTTCCGGTAGCAAAGAACGAGCTTGAAGAGCGGGATTGGAACGACGGAGCGAATGAGTTTGTGGACATCCTTATGGGTTGATCCAAGCACAGCACCGCGCTGCTCTAAAAGCTCCAAGGAGCGTCGGGGCATGGCCAGAATCAGGCGGCGCGCGTGCACGACTCGCTCCTCTTGTCCCACCGCGAAATGGAGTTTCACGCCTTCGGTTCCGTCGGCAAGACGCACCATATCGAACCGGATCAGCCTATGGTTGCAGTGTACCTCCCCGCCGGCTGCAAGGTAGCGATCACGAAGAGTGATTGGTACGGTTTCAAATCCGCTCTTCAGCCGCCAGTAGCTAATGTCCGAGCCGTAGTCATCAAGGTTCCAAACAAAGCCGTCCGCAGCGTTCCATGTGCGATAAATGCTCCCGTAGCCGCTACTGTCCTCGGCGAACTGAAAGGATTCGTTGTTCATCGATTGGCTGAAGGCATACCGCATTGTGAGGTCGGTGACGGCATGGTCGTCGTAGATGCCCTTCTCTGCAACGGCATCCCAATCCACATTTCGGAGGTCCACATCGGGAGTATTGAGCACCTTACCGAGGAAGCGTTTCGCTGCGAGTGCGGTGAACCCGCATCGGAAGCCTTCATAATCCTCTGGAGGGATGTCATAGGGCACGCGTTCGGGGTGAGCGAGATCGGCCGTTTTCAGATGCCGCCCGCGGAGATAAGCGATGTTTCCTGGTTCTGAAACTTGAAAAGACTCGATCTCGAGTTGCATATCCGCGATCAGGGCTTTGATGATTTTCTGTTCTGAGGTGAACCGCATTCCGCCGAGTTCGATCCGGGCATCTGGCATGTCAGGCGGTTGGACTGTGAGCAGGCGACCGCCGATACGGTTGCTGCACTCAAAAACAGCCGAGCGTGTGCCTTGACCTGCGGGACTCGTCATCCAGCGCCAACCGCTGTAGAGACCCGAGACACCTGCGCCTACAATTGCTAAATCCAGTTGAGGAAAAACAGAGTCCTTTTGCATAAAGACCGAAGCAAATCATAGAGTCGAAGCTTTACAACATCGAAAGCCACGCGCCCGAGCAAAGGGAAAGCGGCGGGACACGAAGCAAATTCTTGCCATGATTTCCTTTTCCCGCTTCCTTGCGTGTCTTCATACTATGCCGAATGTTTGATGCTCTACGCCGCCTTTCTCTGGGATTCACTTTGATCCTAGTTGCAGCAGCCACCCTTCTTCTCACAGATCTGGGTTCGCGGAAAAACGCGAACAACAAGTCAGGCGTCACAAAGGAAAACACGCTCCGCATCGCGCTAGTACAGCATAGCTCCATCAAGGCCCATGATGATGGCGCCGGCGGCACCATTGAGGCCCTAGCCCAGCGTGGCTACGCTGAGGGCGACAGCGTGCACATCAAAAGATTCAATGCTCAGGCCGATCCTGGGACAGCTAGCGCGATCGCAAAGCAAGTCACAACTGGCGAGTACGACATTATCATTACCATCGGCACTCCCTCATTGCAGTATGTGGCCAACGCCAATCGGCAAGGCAGTCGCACAAGGCATGTCTTCGGCCTCGTCACGGATCCCTACTCGTCGGGAACGGGAATCGATGCCTTGGATCACTCCAAACACCCTCCCTACATGACGGGTTCGGGATGCATGCAACCGGTCGCTGAAGCCTTTGAAACCGCAAAAAAAATGTTTCCCGCACTCCGATCGGTGGGGCTTATCTGGAACCCCTCGGAATCCAATTCTCAAGCGCAGACGCTCATAGCGCGGCAAGTCTGTGGGAGGCTCGGTATCGAGCTTGTTGAATCGACCGTGGACAACTCCACCAGCGCCCTCGAAGCAGCGTCGGCGCTCACCTCCCGTGGCGTGCAGGCTATATGGATCAGCGGTGACATCACGGTAGCCCTTGCCGCAGATGCAATCATCACGATTGCCCGTCGGGCGAACATTCCGGTTTTTTCTTCGTTCCCGCCATTGGTCAAGTCGGGTTCGCTTTTTGATCTCGGCGCCAATTATTTCGAGATCGGCAAGACCACTGGAGCGATCGCTGCCGATGTCCTAGATGGAAAGAGCCCAGCAGACATTCCAGTGGAAAACATTGCGCCCAAGATTTTTCTTTTTAACGAAAAGGCACTTATTGGTCTGCGCGATCCATGGCAAATTCCTGCCACCCTACGTGCTGAGGCCGCGACTTGGGAGTCGGCTTCGGAGACCAAGATTCCTGATGAACATCCGCTTCCGACCAAGCCGTGAAGCCATTCTTTTCTAACCAAGAGCGATTTTTTAAACCATGACTCTACTCATCGGAGCAACAACCGTCGGATTAATCCTAGCCCTTCTCTCGCTGGGTGTTTACTTGAGCTTCCGAGTTTTCAGTTTTCCCGACATCACGGCCGATGGCTCGTTTACGCTTGGCGCAGCGGTGTCTGCGATACTGATTGTGCAGGGCCATTCGCCTTGGATCGCGACGATGGCGGGATTTTTCGCTGGCATGCTCGCGGGTACGGTCACGGGTGTGCTTTCCAGTAAATTTGAGATCAACGGACTCCTGAGCGGTATACTTGTGATGACGGCGCTCTACTCGGTGAATCTTCATGTCATGGGTAAAAGTAATCTGCCCATGGCCAATCAAGCTACGCTGGCCAGCGAGGCGGAGCGTTTAGCCGGAGTCCTCTTCGGACTTCAAGGCGATCTGCATGTTATCGGATGGTCCGTCGGCCTGCGCGACGCCGCAGTGCTGGTCGGCGTTTTTGCCCTTATTGCCGTTTGTGGTCTCACCCTTTATTTCTTCTTCCGCACGAACCTTGGCACCGCGATGCGTGCGGCGGGCAACAATCC
>CAMDOJ010000063.1 GCA_945903555.1 Chthoniobacter flavus | reverse complement strand
ATACTTTCCGACAAGTGAAAAAAAAACGGCAGAGCATGGAAAGACTTCTGAGAAAAGTCCCCGGTCTCAGCGAACACGAAAGATTCCTGTTCGCCCGAAGTCTCTCCGCCACACCCGACGAAAGGTGGGAGATGCACCAGGCGCATCTGCGCTCGCTCGGCTTGTTGACGCGCTTGCAGCGGAAGGCATTCGGTTTCAATTTGTCGGCATGACGGCAGCCATTCTTCAAGGGGTTCCCGCCACCACCTTGGATACCGATATTTGGCTGGAACTACCCGAGCGGCGTTACATTCAGGCCCTCGATATCGCAAAAAAACTCGGCGCTGAGATTCTTGCCCGCACCGTTGTAGCGCTAAAGGATGATACTTTGGTTAATTTTCTCTACCGCATTGATGGACTCAAACCCTTCAATGACGAATATGAAAGCGCTGAAGTGCTGGAATGGTTTGGTCGCGAAATTCGCGTCCTTCCCCTCCGAAGCATCATCGCCAGTAAAAAACACATCCGCCGCCCCAAGGATCTCGCTCATTTACCGCTACTCAGGCAAACGCTGAAATTGTTAAAGCAGCCCACCGGTTAGCAATAGGAAACTAGGGGGCGGCAGTCAAATCTGACAATTTATGTGAAATGCTAAAGGCTACAAGCATGGCATGAAGCGTTCGAATCGAGTATGCTGGGGCTTATTACCACGTGATGACGCGCTGAAACGATTGCACTGATCCGATGCGAGTTCAATAGCGTCAGCCTCTCTGAGCTTGAGAAAAAGGGCTGTATCACGTTTCTAAGGAGCGGATTTTTTTGTGGACTCTTGCTCCCATGGCGGCGGCAGCGAAGCCGAGGCCGAGGACGAGTCCGAACCAGATTCCTCGTGCACCATATCCCAATGGGAAAGCCGCTAACCATGAAGTTGGCAAGGCTAATGCCCAATACGATATCATCCCAATGAGGAATGGGACTTTGGTATCGGCAAACCCACGAAGGGCGCCGGAAGACACGATCTGGAGGCCATCGAATATCTGAAAAACTCCTGCGAGGACGAGGAGTTGCACGGTCAGGGCGCGGACGGCGGCATCATCAACAAAACAATCCGCAATCGAGTTGCCCAACGTGAGAAAAATCGCAGCGAAGATCGACATCACGAACACGGTCATCGCCAGCGCCCCTCGAATGATCGGGCGGATTTTTTCTGTTTCGCCCGAGCCTCTTGCTTGGCTGACTCGCACGCTGACGGCTTGGCCGATGCCAAGTGGGACCATGAATGTGGTTGCGGCGCAAGACAGAGCGATCTGGTGGGCGGCGAGAGGAACCAATCCCAGCCACCCCATCATCACTGACCCGATCGAAAAGCTCGTGACTTCTGAGAGGTTCAAGCCTGCGGAATGAATACCGATGCGGAAGAGGCGGCGGGACTCAGCGACTAAGCCGGGAGCCAACCAGCGTTTCGGCCAAATACCAGAGAGGGCCTGCGAGCAATAAAGAAGGACGCCGAGCATCGCGGCGATGCGGCTTAAAAGTGTGGCCAAACCTGCTCCGGTTAGGCCCATCGCGGGTGCCCCAAGATTTCCAAAAATGAAGATCCAATTCAAAAACACATTGAGAAAGACAGCCCCGATCATGATCCAAAAAGGCGGCCATGGTTTTGAGAGGGACTCGCAGACATTCTTGGCTGTTCCTGTGATGAAAATGGGAATGAACGACCATGCGCAGAGAAGAAAATAGTCGCCGACGGCTTGATTGACCTCGGGAGGTTGGCCGAGGAAATGGAGGAAAGGAAGGGAGGCATGGGCAGTCACGGCCAGAGCGCCACCCATCAGTAGGGAGAGCAAACTGCCTCCGCGAAGGCATTCTCCAGCGAGCGCCGGATTCCCACTTCCGAAGGCATGCGACGCACGGACGCTCACAGACGATAGCAAACCGAAGCCGATGATCAGCGGCACGGAGAGAATGGTATTCCCAAAAGCGCAAGCGGCGAGAGGGAGTACGCCGACCCATCCGACCATCACGGTGTCGACCAAACCAATGAGCATCTGGCCGAGAAATCCTGCCACGATAGGAAAGGCCAGCGCCAACGTTTTTCGGTTTTCTCCGCCGTGGTTCGAAATCAAGCTTCCTCCACAATACGGTGGAAGCGCTCGATGGATGCGGCCAGTCCGGTGAAGGGATCAATGACCACCAGCGCTCCGCAAACTTTTGCCTGACCTCGACCGACAGGGAATTTCGAGGGCATGCAATCGAGAAATTTTTGAATCACGGCGGTGTGTTCTCGGCCGAGAATAGAGTTCACGGGCCCGCACATGCCCGCATCACATAAAAAAGCGGTCCCACCCGGGAGGATCTGTTCGTCAGCGGTCTGAACGTGCGTGTGCGTTCCCACCACGGCCGAAACTTTGCCGTCGAGGTAGCGTCCGACGGCGATCTTCTCGCTCGTCGTCTCCCCATGAACATCCACAAAAATGACTGGCGTCTCCTCGCGGAGGCGTTCGACTTCGGCCATCGCGGTGGTGAAGGGATTTTCGAGAATTGGTTGCATGAAGGTACGGCATTGCACGTTGAGCACGGCAATTTTTCCCTTGGCGGTATCCAGCACGACGCTGCCGCTTCCGGGGGTTCCAGCGGGGTAGTTGACCGGACGAAGAAGGCGGGGTTCGGTGGCGATGTAGGAGGTCGTTTCCTTTTGATCCCACACATGGTCACCGGTGGTGATGACGGCTACTCCCGTGCGCAGGAGATCGATCGCGATTTTAGCAGAAATCCCGCGCCCGTTGGCAGAGTTCTCGCCATTGACGACCACGAAGTCGGCAAAGCCTTCCTTCAATACCTGCGAAACAACATGTTTTACAGCCGTGCGACCACACTCACCCACAATATCACCGAGAAACAAAAGTCGAATCATGGATCCTTTTTATAGCAACTGGGCGCGAACGCATTTAAAAAATCCATGTGCGAACATATCATTTTCTTCTGATCTTTTTTTTTGGTTCCCTCTCGGTGGCCACAGCGAAGCTCACTCCGCTCGCGCCGAAGCCTGATTGGCATGTTCTCGACAAGTATCAGCAAACAATCACACGCAAGGAGTTCAGCGATCTCCTGAACCGCATCTATGCACCTAGCGCAGCCGCCAAAGGCCTGATCGATGTCACTTCCCAAGAGGCAAAAATCCGAACTTCGGAAGGGCGGCCACCGTATGTTCTGAAATTTGCCGCGACTACGGCGTCAGCGCGCCCGGTTCCCAAGTATTGGCGTCGGCGCAGCGAGATAAAGCCCGTGACATCTCGACCATTGAGCGGAGTTAAGATCGCGATCGATCCTGGGCATATCGGCGGCAAGTGGGCAAAAATCGAGGAACGTTGGTTCCAAATCGGAAAATCCAAACCTGTTGTTGAGGGAGACATGACGTTGCAGGTCGCCAAGTTTCTGATTCCTCGCCTTGAGGCCATGGGAGCAGAGGTGAGCCTCACGCGCTCCAATGCGGAACCGGTAACGGGGGTGCGTCCATCCCAACTTCGCAAGAACGCTGCCGCTTCACTTCGGGAAAAAGGCGAAAAAGCGACGCGGCAATCCCTCAAAATCGAGAGCGAGCGGCTTTTTTATCGTACGAGCGAAATCCGCAAACGTGCAGAAATTGTGAATGGGAGGATCAAGCCTGATCTCGTATTGTGCCTGCATTTCAATGCCGAGGGATGGGGGAATCCCGCCAAGCCATCGCTTGTGGATAAAAACCACCTTCACTTTCTCCTCACCGGGGCTTGGAGTCGCAAGGAACTGGAATACGAAGATCAACGATTCGAAATGCTCATCAAGTTGCTTAATCGGACCTATCTGGAGGAAAAATTGGCCACGAAAGCCCTCACCAAAAGCATGGTCGCAGCCACGAAGTTACCGCCATTCATTTACCATGGTCCCACGGCTGTTCGTGTCGGGAATAGTGATTACATATGGGCTCGCAACCTGCTTGCGAACCGATTGTTCGAGTGCCCCGTGATCTATGTCGAGCCCTACGTGATGAATAGCCGCAGCGTTTTTAAGCGTATCCAAGCGGGCGACTACGCTGGGCGCAAATCCTTCGGTGGTCAGTTGCAGCCTAGCATTTATCGGGAATATGCGGACTCCGTCGCGGCGGGGCTTTCGAAATACTACTCGGGCCGGTAGGAATGCCGACGCTGAGGAAGGTTACGAGAGGCGCATCCGGATTTGTCTGCGCAGGATCAAGTGGAGCGTGCCGAATAGGGCGAGGCTCGAGAAGATGAGAACGCTGACATTGAACCACAGGATGCCAACCCTCAGACCCAGATATTCTTTCACAGGTCCGAAGAAGACATTCAAGTGCTGGTCCTCGCGGTAGTCGCTTTGCTCCATCTCCGCCTTCGAGATGAGGTCGGTGACTTTCTGGTTCACATACAATTGTTCGGCAGTGAAGCCGGTACCGAGTTTTTTGAATTTCGAGCGGTCGAATGGATCACCGTTAATGACCCGATCGATCAACCCAAATGCGCGGTTCATTTTACCCGGAGACGAGGCTTCTAGACCGGACAGGAGAGCGAGTGCATCCTTGAGATCTTCCAAGCGTTCCTCTTGGGGGGCCGTGGGGTTTTTCTTGCGAACGATCTCGTGGATCATCGTTTGGATAGTTTCCTGACGACGGGTGAGGGGGTTGAGTTTTGCCTGCGCAAAAACGAGAGCCTCATAGGACCAGCGGGTCGGCATGACTTCGCAAATGAGGGGGACATTGAGATTGCTATGCGCCGGCATGGCGGTATCTGGGTGCCGGTGCACCCACTGCTGGATCGTGTAGATGAAATCGAGGTTGCGGTTCATCTCCTCGTATTTGATCAAGGCGCCGCTGAGAATAATCTGCGGAATGAGCACGACAGGTATAATGAGAATGCCAGTCTTGCTTTCAGATACGAGAGCGGAGATGAGCAGGCCTATCGCCGCACCGCTTGCAGCAGTAAGGAACATCGCGATGAAAACAATCCAGAACCCATCCCGAAAAGAGAGGAAGGCATTGCCGATCCAAGTGAAAAGTGCGCACTGGATGAGTGCAAAGAAGGCGAGAGTCAGAACTTTGGCGAAAACATAGAAGCCCAAGTTCACATTGAGATTTCTCTCCCGCATGAGCACGGGTCTATCGTGAATGATGTCGTCCACGCTGTTCGTCAGTCCTAGAAACATGGCCACAACTAAAGTCAGAAAAAGGTAGGTAGGGATGTGGAAGGCGGATGCGAAATCGTAGACGTCCGTTTCGGAGTATCTCAATACCATCCCTGTGAGAACAGCCAGCAATGGGGCTTCGAGGATGGTTGTGAGAAGGTTTGCTCGGTTCCGGAGTTTGCTGAGAAAAGCGCGTTTCAGCAGGGTCAGGAACTGGCGCGCCTGTTCCTTGGGTCTGAGGTGGTCGCTTCCGGGTCTAGGCTTGGGAACGGACGGCGAAGGTTCACGGGGCGCAGAGGGATGCTGGACATCCTTAAGTAGACGGTGTGATTCGTATTTGTCGCGCCAGTAATCAGGGGAAAACCGGCGAGCGGGCACGAGTTGGCCGCGGTTGTTTTCCTCTAGAATAATGTCACCTCCGAGGTCGCGAAGCGGGGACTCTAGCACATCAAAGATGAACTCTGGGCGAGTGGTGCCGCAGGACTCGCAGCCTCCAATGGCTTTTGCCGCGGTCTGTCGACTTTCCGCTTCCGCGAAGTATTTCAGTGTCTCCTGAGGCGTTCCAAAGAAGACCAACTTGCCGCCGCGATCAAGAACGATGGCCTTGTGAAACATCTGGAATATCCGCGATGTGGGCTGATGAATTGTGACGAGGACAATTTTATTGTGAGCCATATCACGGATGATTTCCATGATGTGCTCGGAGTCTTTTGAGCTGAGCCCGCTTGTCGGCTCGTCGAAAAGAAAGATGTCGGCGGAGCTGACCATATCGAGACCGATATTAAGTCGCTTGCGCTCGCCGCCGCTGAGGGTTTTACGTCCGGTGTGTCCGACCACAAAGCCTCGGCGTTCATTGAGGCCGAGTTCCGCCAACTTGCCGTCGATGCGTCTCATCCGCTCGCGGCGACCGAGGTGTGGGGCCCGAATAGCGGCGGCAAAGTCGAGGTTTTCCTCAATGGTGAGGTGCTCGTCGAACGCGTCGTATTGGGGGATGTAGGTGACGTATTTCCGAAGTGGTTCGTAGTTTTTGTAGAGGGAACGGTTATTGAAAAGCACTTCGCCCTGAGTTGGGGAAAATTGACCCGAGAGCGCTCTCAAGAGGGTGCTTTTTCCGCAACCACTTGCGCCCATCACGCAAACCATTTCACCGCGTTCCACGGCGAAGGAAACGCCATCCATCGCCACGGATCCGTTACCGAAACGACAAACCAAATCGCGCACATCCAGTGTGCGAATCACATTTTTTTCCTCTTCAATGAGGCGTTCGGAAAAGTTGCACCGCAGGCTTTGTCCGACATCCACTCGGATCATGTCGCCATCGGCGAGTTGGGCGGTATTTCGCACGGGGGCGTTGCCAACGAGGATGGGGCGATCCGCTTGCAAAACTTCAAGTTGACCGGTCTTTTTGTCGTAGTCGCAGGAAATTTTCAGGAGGATGTCGCCGCCCGGGCCAGGCGCGAGAAGAATATCGTCTTCCTCGAGCAGTCCGGGGTTGTTGGACACAAGATACTCGCTTTTTGAAGGGCTGAGCTGAAATCGACCTCCGTAGGATCGGGCGCGTAAACGTAGGTAGTCCAGGTCGAGTTTACTATCATCGTGGAAAATGATTTTGTCTTCTAGGGTGGCGATGACTTCGCGTCCGGCATGAAGTCGAGTGCCATTCAGGACGGCGTCGACATCCTTGAGGGCCTTCACGCGCACACGAAGTCCGAAGGCAACTTGCAGGCAGGTATCACGCGTTTTACTTTTTTCCAATGTCACCTCGTCCTCGTCGTTCACAGCTACGAAAATCTCGGGCAGGGTGACGTTTTTCTTAGCGTTGAAATAAAAGATGAGGTCCGCGTAGGTGAGAACTAGGTCATCCACAAGGACGCGCTGACCCGCGTAAAGTCTCGCGAAGCCGCCTGATCCCAAAACGCGGCCCTGAACGATCAGATCACGGCCGCTGAGGTTTTTGATGATGACCAAGCTGCCAAAGCGGTAGGCATTGAGCCTCTCGTTCGGTTGCAGGTCTGCAAGGACTACGTCGGCATGGTCGGGGTGACCGAGGCTGACCAATTCCAGTGGGGAAGTCCCAGCGCTGAAAATGGCCGCATCCGTTTTGTCATCGGCATTAAGTTGGTAGACGATATCGATCGCCTGTGTGGCCATTCCCAGTCGAGACATGAAGGCGTAGTAGGCCACGACAGCATCATTTTTTAAGCCAGCTCTGGCGATGAGATCGTAGAGTTGAACGCCCAGTAGAATCTTACGTTCGTCACTCAGTTGGCCGGCGAGTTTCTGAGCCATCGCGTCCAGATCCTGTCTCTGGTCGAGGGCATTTCGGAAATGTTCGCGCAGTTCGGAGTAAAGCGCATCTGGGTAATCGTAGCGTAGGAATCCAAGGCTGGAATCGATCTCCTCCTCGACCAACTCGCCATCGACACGCGAAAAAGCTGCCAGCACCTGAATCAATGTCGGCAGAAGGTTCGGGGCCTCCGTGACCGTTCGAGGCTTGCGCAGGAGGCGTCGCAGCACGTGCTTGCCTCCCGCTTGAACGCGCGCAGCCAGTCGGGCAAGGCGTTCCAAGCGGTTCTGCATGCCATGGGGCGCGGCAGGACTGTTGAGAGGTTCCACTACAACGAATGATAACTTTGGAGGCGCTCCAATGCAATGCGCTCCTTGGGGTGATCTTCGTGAAATTGACAGCGTTTGACAAACCCGCTTTGATCTGTGGCACATGAAATGTTTTTTTATGCCACTCTGTGTTCTTCTGATCGTTTTGCTTGCAGGGTGTGTCACGAGTGAAGAGGGGCCCGCTGCTCGCTTGGATAAAGCCGATGTTTTGCCTCTGGCTATCGATGACAATTACAAGATTGGAAAAATTCTTCTTTCGACGTTTGATCCAGCCGTGATTGAGCCGGCCACCGATAACCAATCGATCATGTTTGAGCGCCTACGCCGCACTTGGGGTGCGATTGATCAACTTGAAGTTTCTAGGCGCCACGGCAACTACTACACGATTTACTGGAAAAGCGCGATCCTATCGGATGTCACGATGCGTTTGGAATACCGTCAAGCGGGTCTTGGGAACTTCGTGATGGCCCAAGAGCGCTCGTATTCTCAGGTCTGCGGAACCTATAAATCGACCTTTGAGGTGACTGGGGACGACTATCTAGAGGCGGGTTGCGTTACATCGTGGAGAATTGTCCTTATCAAGGATCGTCAGATTGTCGCGTTGGGCCAGTCGTTCCTATGGAAGTAGTGCGTTTGACAATTCCGCTATTCCGATCCTAACTATAAAACTGACATTGTGAGTAAAGTATCATCCATCCTCGTTGGTAGTTCAAAGGAAACTGTTTGGATAAAAGTGGAAGGACGGGGCACATTCGAGAACAGCCAGTGCGTGAAGGATTTCGTTGGCCGAATGATTGCGACGGGACGTCAGGAATTTGTTTTGGATTTGGGTTCCTGCGAGTTAATGGATTCCACGTTTATGGGAATGCTGACCTCCGTGGCTTTCCAGTTACGCGAAGTGCAGAGTGGACAGCTGCGTGTGGTGAGGGCGAATGAAAGAAATTTTTCGCTATTGGAGAGCCTCGGTTTGGATCACCTTTTTCAAGTCGAGCCCGAGCCCGCTGCGAGTGCCCCGAGCGCATTGAAGGTCGCGAGTGCCCAGTCAACGTCGCCGGAGGAACAAAAAACAGCCATCCTCATCGCTCACGAAGCCCTTATTGAAGCCGACCCCCGCAATGCGGTGCGCTTTCAGGACGTGATTGAATACATGCGACAAGAGATCACCGATAACGCCACCTGAGGCGGCGAGCGGTCTTTGCTAGCTGACAAAAAGCCCCCCGTCACGCCCCTTCAAACCATTAATAAATTCCGAATATAATGAAAACACATACGCCGACGGCTTGGGGTTGTATCCTTGTGCTGCTACTCATGCCGAATTTATTTGCAGGCCCTGCGGACACGGATGCAAGCCAGTCGCAACCGAATGTTTTACTGATTTTAACCGATGACCAAGGTTTTGGTGACGCGGCTTTTCAAGGCAATCCCCATCTTAAAACTCCGAATCTCGATGCACTCGCAGCGGGTGGCGTGCGATTCACCGATTTTATTGCTAGTCCGACTTGCTCTCCGACCCGTGCGGCTATCATGACCGGTCGACATGAGTTCCGTTCCTCTGTCACTCATACAATCGAGGGAAGGAATCTGCTACGGGCCGGGGTGCCA
>CAMDOJ010000062.1 GCA_945903555.1 Chthoniobacter flavus | reverse complement strand
GACGATGCTGTTCTGGGATATCTCACCGACAAGGATCTGATTGAGCTTGGGATTGCCCGCATCGGCGATCGAAGACGATTGCTCGCCGCATTTGCTCAAGTGAGTTCGGACATAGCTCATGCCGTGGCCTCGCTCATGCCCAATGCGCGAGCCAACGAACCGCATGTGAACACCGTGGGACTCTCGTTTGTTCCGATCCCTCGCTTCAAAACTCTCGTCGGCACACATCCCGTGCGTGTGCAGGACTTCCAACTTTATTGCACTGATAAGAACATCGCTTTCCCTGATCAGAAAAATCCCACCGACTTGACACATCCGGTTGTCAATGTCTCATGGCACGAAGGGATCGACTATTGCCTTTGGCTCACTGCCAAGGAGCGCGACGAAGGGATCATGCCGAAAGATCAATTTTATCGCTTCCTTAGTGACCTCGAGTGGAGCGCCGCCATTGGCCTGCCGCACGAAGGCGAAGGCACGCCCGCCGAGCGAAGCAAACAAAAGCAAGGCTACCCTTGGGGACCCGGTTACCCGCCGCGCAAAGACTTTGGCAACTACCACCAGTCGCTCAAAAAAGATGATTTCGAATTCACCTCGCCCGTCGATTCCTTCCAACCAAACGACCTCGGGATCTACGATCTCAGCGGCAACGTTTGGGAATGGGTGATGGACAACTACAACTCGTCCCGCACCTACCACACCTTGCGCGGAGGCGCTTGGGACTTCTGTGGCACTGGCCTGATGTCCTCGGCCCGCAACGCGAACGATCCCAATGGTCGCGGCACATCCATCGGATTACGCATCGTCTGGGCCTCACAGGAGGGACACCAATCCAAAAAGTAAAAATCCACTCGTCTGAAAAAGACATTGAATCTCTTTTCGAACATGGCCACTTAAAAAGGATTGTTTTTTGTTGAAGAAACGAAGCCCTTCATACACTATGCAGTAATTAGTTTATCCACTAGCGAAGAGGTCTTACTGTCACCTCTAGCCTAACCCCCAATTCTTCGGTATCACTCAAACGTCAAAAATATCTCATGCAATCCGAACCCAAACATCGACACGGAAAAGCCCAGCCCGCATGCGGTCGGATAGATAATTGACATTGCAGTAAAAGCATCCCCTATGGAAACCAACTTCGTCGTCAAGTTTATAGATAAGCTCCGCAACTCCCGGGATTTCACGATTTCGATTCTCATCCACGTGATTTTTGTGGCGATTTTCGGCACCACTGTTCTCTTCCAAGCCGTGCAGGAACCACCGGACTTCGAAGGTGGAAGCGAGGGTTTCGTCGGCAGCACGGAGGAAAATGCTCCCCCTCCCGAGACGACACCGCAGGAGATGCCACCCACGCAGGATGTCTCCGTCACAGCCACACCGGTCAACAATTCCCCCGTCAGCGCCATCACCACCACGGCGACCTCACCGTCGAGTTTCACTATGGCCCAGATGGTCATGGCTCCCGTACCCACAGTCGCCCCTTCCGCCTCATCTATGTCCGCACCGAAGCCCTCCGCGCCTGTCGGCGGAGTGAAGGGGACTGGCATGACGGCCGCCGCCGCCGCGGGCATCAAGGGATTCACCGGAGGCTGGGGCAAGGGCTCGGGCAGCGGCACCGGCACACGATCTAGGGAATTTGAGTTCACCGCCTACATCGGCCAATACGTTGGTGGTGATTGGGACTCCACCATCAGTACAGTCAGGCGGAAGACTCCCGGCCAAGGCGTGGAGCCCGATAATATCGACAACGGCAGTCTCCCGAACTTGCTTGCCTACATATCCGAATTCTCTGGGGGGAAAATTAAGACGAACTATAAAAACGTAAGGACGATCAAACTTTCCTCACCCGACTTTTTCTCCCTTAAGCCGCCATTCATTTTCTTGACAGGCAGTCGAGACTTCGTTCTCACCGAGCCCGAGGTGGAAAACCTCCGCAAATACGTGAGTCTGGGCGGCGCGATCTGGGGCGACAGCTCGCGACCAGGGCGCAATTCCCGCTTCGACATCGCCTTCCGCCGCGAGATGAAACGCGTTCTCCCGGATAAGGACAAGGAGTGGGAGGAGTTACCTCTCACCCATCCCGTCTTCACTGGCCATGCCTACTATCCTGAGGTGAAAGATGTGCCAGCAGGCATCAATTTCTACAAGGAGCCTGTCTATTGTCTCAAAATCTACGGTGAGATCGCTGTCATCTACACCGCCAATGACTACGGCGACATGTGGCAATTCGCCCTTAATACCGACCGCAAGTCGCTTTATATGGAAACTTTGATTCCGGGAAATAAGAGAACACCCTTTCTTGCTCAGAGTCAAGTGCTTATATGGCAACGAGGCCGATTGATTTTCAATGTCGAGCCCCCGGCGATCGATCTCGCCTTTAAGTTTGGCGTTAATATGATTATCCATTTACTGACCCGCTGGGAGTCTAAGACAAAATCGGCCACATCCCTCTGATGAATACACTACTCTTTCCTAAAACAGGCTCCGCTTGCGCCTTTCGCGTTGTCCTATTTTTCGCACTCACCCATTCGATTCTTTGTGGGAGCCCATTTCCGAACGGCGGATTTGAGGAGTCCACGCCCTCTCGCGATCTCGGAGCGGGCGTAGACAGCACGGGCTTCGCTGCATGTCAGACCACAAATGGGGCCGTTCCCTCTGCTATGGGCGGCATTGGAGGTGCGAATCTCGGCTTCTCGGTAAATGTCGCGGATTTAAATGATGACGGTCTTGCCGATATAGCCGCGATCGACGGCCTTGGTTTCATGCGCATTTTTTTCAATAGTGGAACCAAGCAGGCACCCAAATTCACCCATGCTGAAACCACAAGCCACAACCTCTTTCCTTTACCTCGACCCACCAATTGGGTCATGGACGATAGCCCAGAGGCCAATGCCTACAAGAACACGCAGTACTTGAAATCAGGTCAACGCATGGCGCTTTACAATGATGGCAGCAAACTCAACATGCTAGTCGCTACGCTCCAAGGCAACTTGTTCAGCATTCCCAACAGCGGATCGAGTTCGAAACCGGACTTTAAAACTCCCAGCAAAACAGAGCAAACTCCCATTAAAGCCACTTCCCGCCCATTCCTAGCGCAAGCACTCTCCCCGTTTGTTGTGGATTGGAATAAAGATTCTAAACCAGACGTCATTTTCGGCGAAGGCTCCTACTCGGCAAACAGCATCTTCATTCTTGTTAATAAGGCCTCATCGATATCCAAATTCGACGATAACGATCGGCACCTCCTCGCCAGCGGGATGGGTATGGAACAACTCTCGCCCTGTGTGGTAGACTACAATGGGGACCGCCAATTAGACCTTCTCGTTACTGAGCGCGGAGGGCGGATCGCCGTCTATTTAAGCCCAGCCACTCCCTGGAAGCCAGGCGACACGATACCCTTTCACACGTTTCTGACGAAGGATGGCGCCCCGCTGGAGGGAGTCCCAGCCATCGATGAGAAAAAAACCCGAGACCCTGCAGATATTGAGAAAGCCAAAAATCTTATCAATACAGGGGGAGTTTCCACGATAGCTACGGGCGACTTTAATGGCGATGGACTTTTTGACATCGTGGTAGCCAAGCCCAATGGTCGCATCGCCATGGCCATAAACGCAGGCACAGCCACCGAGCCAAAATTTGGAACCCTCAACGATCTCAAAGTCGAGGCAGCTTCAAAGGAGATTCGAAATCCAAAGGGGTGGAGTTGTGAGACGGGCTTAGGGTCTGGAAACATGGGTGGCTTCGCTACGGTAGCCAAAAAAGACGAGTTTCCTGGTATCCTTCCCGTGGAGGGCGAATCATTCCTTCATTTGGGGTACTCAAAATTCCAAAATGCAGTCATGGATCCGCCTAAATTTAGGCCCCCAGAAACGCAGGACTCTAACTCCATGACCTTTCTTCCCAACGCATTTACCCTTGAAACGAGCATACCAACAATTAAATGCGGGAAAACGTATGCCGTATCATTCAGCGCCCGAGGCAATCGCGTGAAAAGTGTTAAAATAAACGGGTATTTGCGCTTTGCTGGTGGTGGTACATTTACAACGAAAGAAGTTGAAACAAAAAGGGGATCCGCGCAAGTGACCTCTGTCGAAGGCAGAATGGCCGTAGACTTAAATTTGAATGAGGTTATTTCCGTTACAGATCAGTGGAAAAAAATCACCACAAAATATGCTGTTTACAACGGTGGTATCCCCGAAGATTTGAAGGGTGCGGACCCTATTCGCGGGGGGCTCGTCATCACTGTCACATTGGAACCAGGCGTAGGCGACTTTTCCATGGATGACGTTCAAATCATCGAAAAATAAACCTCCAGAGGGACTATTTCACACCGCACGCGACCAAGCTACACTCTAAGTTGCCTGATGTCGCCAGAAAGAGAAACACTAATGATTGCATCACTAAAACAAATACGTCTCCTCATTTTAGGATCGCTAACCCTCTGCGCAAGCACCATGCTAGCTGGAGTGAAAACGGACGACTTCGATCGAATTCAATTATTCACGCTCAAAAACAAAGCGGGCACCGAAATTAAAATCACCAACTACGGAGCGATCCTGACGTCCATTCGCGTGGCTGACCGAAACGGAGAATTTGCTGATATCGCCTTGGGCTATAATGGGGTCGAGGGCTACATCAATGCGGTTGACAAGCCCTACTTCGGCGCAATCGTTGGCCGCTATGGCAACCGGCTAGCGAAGGGAAGCTTCACCCTAGATGGTGAGACGTATTCGTTGGCCAAAAACAATGATCCCAACCACCTTCACGGCGGAGTCGTCGGTTTCGATAAGGTCGTCTGGGACGCGAAACCCATTGAGGGAAAAAATTTCTCTGGGCTGGAACTCAGCTATCTCGCCAAGGACCGCGAAGAAGGATACCCTGGAAACTTGGCTTGCAAAGTGACCTATAAACTCACCGATGATAATGAGATCGTCATGGAATACCACGCCACCACGGACAAGGCGACACCCGTGAACCTGACGAACCATACCTACTTCAACCTCGCCGGTGAGGGTAGCGGAACCATTCTCGACCATATCGTGCACCTCAACGCAGACCACTACACGCCTGTGGATCAGACCCTCATTCCCACTGGAGAGATAGCTCCCGTCAAAGAGACCCCTTTTGATTTTACCATCGAAAAATCGATAGGGAAGGACATCAACCAAGAAAATGAGCAACTCCAGTTTGGTCGCGGGTATGACCACAATTTCGTGCTCAATAAAAAAGGGCAGGCTGACAAAATGACGCTCGCCGCGACCGTTTATGAGCCGAAAAGCGGGCGATTCTTAGAGGTTTTAACAGAAGAACCGGGCGTTCAGTTTTACACCGGAAACTTCCTAGATGGCCGCCTCACCGGCAAAGCCGGAAAGCCCTATCTGAATCGCGGGGGGTTCTGTCTGGAAACGCAGCATTTCCCGGACAGCCCGAACCAACCCACCTTTCCCAGCACCATCTTGCGCCCCACGGAGACCTACTCCACAAAAACCATTTTCCGTTTTTCTGTTAAACCCGAAAACGGACATTAGATAGAACCGAAGCCCAGCGTAGAACGACTGCCGCAGGCAGCCCTGCAAGGGTGAGGCGTAGCCGAATCAATTGACAGAATTTGCATTTGCCAGCCCACAAAGGAAATCCTTCTGGTAGAATTCGGGAGGATTCCATTCAGCGATCTGGAAACTCAGAAATCCTGAAATGTGAGGAAAGGGTGTGAGACGCAAATGCCAAGGGGGCATGGGCGTCTCGCCCGTGTAGGCACTGATTTTCGTCTCGCATGGGATCAACTGTTTCCCTGAATTCACCATTTTACATGGACCACGTCAGGATGTCTGAGATTTTAGGAGAGGGGCACAGCGCGACCCTCCGATCCGTTGGCTTCTCCGATCCGTTGGCACCGCCTGTGTGCTTTGGCGTGCTTCTTGGTTCCAATGGGAATAATGGGAATGGGTGCGAGCAAGCAGGCTAGTCTCCACACGGCCGAGACGGCCATGCCCCCTTTTTTGCAGTTCAAAGTCTCATTTCAAAGAGACAATGGTATTATAGTAAAACCATCGCTCCGCGGCATCGCATTTGGAGCAACTTCGGGAGGTGGAATGGCCACTCTATCAGGAGTCGGGTGTGGGCCCAAATCAGGAGGAGATTGTCACGCAGATAGCGAAAATGCGTCACTCCGCCATCGCTGGCCGGCGGGTAGCTCACGGCGGCGGGGATATTGAGGCAAGGCAGACCAGCCCAAGTGAGCCGAACGGCAAGCACCGTATCAAAGTCAAATCTCCGTCCACCCCGACCGCTGGCGAGGATTTGCAATGCTGGAGCGATGGGATAGAGGCGAAATCCAAAGAGAGAATCTTGAGCGCCACACCAGAGCGTTTCTACATGAGAGAAAAAGTTCCCGACCCGGCGACCTTTCACCCGCTCGGCGGGGGCGTCCGCCCCGAACTGCGGGACTCCGCACAAAAAGGCCTCGGGGTTTTTGGTAGAAACTTCGAAAAAGGGCCGAATCATCTCGGCGGGATGTTGACCATCAGCGTCCATCACAAGCGCGTGGGTGAAGCCCTCTTCATGAGCGAGACGGAGCGCGTGGAGGACCGCGGCCCCCTTGCCCGAGTTCTCATCGAGGCGGAGGACGCGCAATCCCTCCAAACCGAGAGACTCCGCCTCTAGGTCGCTACCATCCGTGCTGCCATCAATGACGAGCCAAACGTCCCGCCAGATCGCGCAGGTCTGGCGCAGCGTTTCCGCGAGACGGCGGCCGCTATTGTAGCTCGGCAGAAGGACGAGGTGTTTCACTTGGGTGGAGTCGCTCATCGTGTGAACCACAGGGCGAGAAAGAGGGAGATGGCAGAAAAGATTGTGCTAAGAACGATAGCGCCACTGGCGACCGACTCATCGCCTTCCATCTGGCGTGCCATCACAAAGGCGGCCGCTGCCGTCGGGGTGGCGGCAAAAACCAACGCGATCCGCATTGATACAGGATCCAAAACTAGGAAGCGGCCCAGCGCATAGACCAACACAGGAAGGACCGCAATTTTCAGGAGCACCGAGGCCGCCATAGGGGCGATGTTTTTTCCGATCCGGATAAAGGCAATCGACCCTCCGATGCAGATCAACGACATGGGAACGGCCGCGCCACCAAGGCCCTCGAGCGAATCATTCAGAGCACGAGGAAGGGTCAAATCCGCCGCATTAAAAGCCAACCCGGCCAGACAGGCGATGAGGAGGGGGTTCGTCAAAATCGAACGAAAACCGGGACGCAAGGCCCGCCAACTCACATCGTGGCGGGAGGCTTGAAGGACAATGATGGCGAGAATGTTGTAGATCGATATCAGGCAACCCATCGCGAATGCCGCTGTGGCATAATGCGCCTCGCCCCCCGGCGTTTCCCGGAAGGCGTAGGAGAGGACAGGGAGGCCGATGTAGGCCAGATTTCCACGAAAACCGGATTGCGACACCGTGCCATGGCAGGCTTTGGGAAGCTTGAGGGCGACCGAGGTCAACCACCCTCCGACCGCGATGAGGAAGGTGCCGCAAAGGAGCGCGCTCAGGATGCCTGCTGTCTCAGGACCGGAATCTCCGGCCATCGCCGCCGTACGAAAAAGCGAAGCCGGAAGCGCGATCCAGAAGATGAAGCCATTCAACTCCCCCAAAAATTCCGGCCCTAAAAAGCGAAATCTCGCGAGGAGAACCCCGAGCAGAACGAGAATCAAGATCGGGGCGATGATCTCAATTGTCTGCATGGGGTAGTGAATAAGTGCGGTGGAAGTGCAAGGCGCCCCGATATCCACGCTTTCGGCGGGCAGGTGTCAATCGCGTTTTAGCGTTTTAGCGGTTGCAGGCGACGGGTGGAATCGCTAAACGATTGCAACATGCTTCAAGATTACATGCCTGTACTGCTCCATATCATTGTCGGAGTGGGATTCGCCACGATGGCTCTCTTAGCGAACGTGCTTCTTGGCCGTACTGGCAAGCGGAATGCCGACAAGGACATGGTTTACGAGTGCGGTATGGTGCCCGAAACCGCCGGCCAACCGCGATTCAGTGTGAAATTTTACCTCGTAGCGATGCTCTTCATCCTATTCGATATCGAGGTTGTCTTCATGTATCCTTGGGCCATCGTTTTTTCGGATTTTGTGACCCAGTTCGGAACCACAATCCTTTGGAGTATGCTGAGCTTCGTGCTCATCCTTCTCTTCGGTTACGTTTACGCGATCAAAAAAGGCGCCCTCGACTGGTCTCGCTGATCCGTTGCCAACAGCTGGCGCTGCCAATAGCAGGCAATGGATTTTTTTGATAAGCAAGAACTGGCCCGCAAGCGCACGCGCTGGCTGGTGATTTATTTTTTTCTCGCAGTAGCAGGGATCATCCTCGCGCTGCATTCCGCCTTTTGCATGGCGCTGGGCCAGCGTTGGGACGACTGGCCCTTACTCGGCATCACGGCCGCTGGCGTGATCATCGCCGTTTTGATCGGGAGCTTGGTGAAAATCGCCGAGCTTTCCCAAGGGGGAAAAGTGGTCGCCAAAATGCTCGGCGGCACACTGGTCGAACCCGGATCGGCCGATAGCGAGGAAAGACGCTTGCTCAACGTCGTGGAAGAAATGGCGCTGGCCTCGGGCGTTCCCGTGCCGGAGGTCTATGTGCTGGAGGAAGACGCCATCAACGCCTTCGCTGCAGGCTTTGGGACCAGCGATGCGGTGGTCGGGGTCACTCGCGGATGCCTCCGCCAACTCTCGCGCGACGAGCTCCAAGGCGTGATCGGCCATGAGTTCAGCCACATCCTCAACGGCGACATGCGGCTCAATATCCGTCTCATGGGCCTCCTCAACGGGATTCTCTTTCTAGCAGTGATGGGCGGAATTTTATTTCGGATCGCAGCCTCCTCCCAGCCACGCAGCCGCTCGAGTGACAACAAGAACGGCGGCTCGATCACCGCCGCACTCTTTGTCGCCGGCATTGCGCTCTACATCGTGGGCTGGATCGGGGTATTTTTTGGCAAGCTCATCAAGGCAGCTGTGAGCCGTCAGCGCGAGTATCTCGCTGACGCCTCTGCGGTGCAGTTCACTCGCAATCCAGATGGACTCGCCGGCGCCCTCACGAAGATCGCCCAACTCACATCCAAACTAGAAAACCCGAAGGCCGAGGAGGCGAGTCATCTGTTTTTTGGAAACGGGCTCTCCGCGCCTTGGCTGAACCTCTTTGCCACGCACCCCCCGATCGCGGATCGCATCGCCCAAATCGCCCCGCATTTTGAAGCCTCACACACAGAGTCCACACCCCCGCCCCTTCCTGTGATCGAGCCGGGGGAACCTCACGTCGCGGCTGGTGTTTCGATGCTGGCGGGATTGCCGGACTTTTCCCGCACCGCCGCCCATGATGTGCATGGCGCCTGTGCGCTCGTCTATTCCCTCCTCGCCGACGACAAAAACGATCCCCTCGATTCCATGGAAGTCGATGACGCTATGCGTGGATCCATCCGCGAGGCTCTCGCCCGCCGCAG
>CAMDOJ010000061.1 GCA_945903555.1 Chthoniobacter flavus | reverse complement strand
GGCAGCAACGGCAACAGCGGGTTTGGCGGCAACAGTCACAGCGGGTTTGGCGGCAACGGCAACAGCGGGTTTGGCGGCAACGGCAACAGCGGGTTTGGCGGCAACGGCAACAGCTGGTCTGGCAGCAACAGCAACTGCGGGTGTGGCAGCAACGGCAACAACGGGTGTGGCAGCAACGGCAACAACGGGTTTGGCGGCAACGGCAACAGCGGGTCTGGCAGCAACGGCAACAGCGGGTCTGGCGGCGACAGCAGGCGTTGGCTCAGGCGTTGGTTCAGGCGTTGGCTCAGGCGTTGGCTCAGGCGTTGGCTCAGGCGTTGGCTCGGGCGTTGGCTCGGGCGTTGGCTCGGGCGTTGGCTCGGGCGTTGGCTCAGGCGTTGGCTCAGGCGTTGGCTCAGGCGTTGGCTCGCCTATTAAAAGAGTGAGGCATTCTTTGAGGGCGGCAAGATCTGTGGGTTTTGATAAAAAAGGGCTTCCTGCCAAGCGCTCGACGTAGGGAGAAATATCGTGGGGCGAGGTGAAAACGGTCCGCATTTGCGGGATGTGCGGTTGGATGGTATCTCGCAAGGTGAATCCATCTGCCGGTGCAAGGTAGACTTCGCTGAGGAGCAGATCACAGGCCCCGTTGGCGTTGATCCATTCGATGGCCTCGTCGGAGGTTCCAGCTGTTCCCGGTGTTGGCCAACCGAGTTCGGTGACCAGTTGAGCAAGGTTCGCAAGTTCCGCAGGATCGTTATCAGCAATGAGGATCTTCATTTGGTTTGGCTTTTGAGATAGAGGGCTAGGGGGTTGTCATCAGCAAGGGAGCCAGGATTAGCGCGAGTATCCTGAATTTCGTTATTATAGTAAATACCAACAACGTATCCCTCGTATGCGAGATTGGAGTCCTTGGCGCTGGAAGGTTGAGGTGGGTTGTAAGTGGCTTTGAGGAGTTCGGGTTCTTGTTCAGTCCAGTTTACAGGCGGGCTGATCCACTCCGTGAGAACCTTGGACTCCGTCAGTGATTTGTTGCCGGCTTGGTCACGTTCGTAAAAAAAGACATGCACAGTCATCTGTCGGGGGTCGATTTTGATATCGGGACGTGACTTGATGGAGATGAGGAGATTTTTGCTTCCGTTTCCTTCTTCTGTGAGGCGCGTATCCACGATGCCCAATGTGGCGCCAGGCTGCAGGCCGAACTCGTCTCGAATATCCGAGCCTTGTTCATTGGCGATAAGGGTCGGTGTGGAGGCTGGGGTTGGCATGCTAAGCATGCTCAGTCTTCGCTCGGTCTGGGCCCTGAGTTGTTGCGTGAGATTCGGGAGATTCAGAACGCGATTGTAGATCGCAGCGGCATCGGGGGTTTTACCCATTTTCTCGTGGATGCGACCGATGCGCAAAAGGATGCCTGGGTCTTTGGGAATGAGTTGATCTGCATCGGTGATTTTGGACAAGGCGTCTTCGTATTCACCGACGCGGAAGCTTTTATCGGATTCTTGCACCAATGTGATGATTCGCTGCTCGACTTCGCGGTCAGGTGCGGGTTGTGCAGGTTGCTCTGGAGATTTTGTTAATGGGCTGGGTGTAGGCGGCGCGGGAACGGGTATGGACGGTGCGGCTACTGGTGCTGGATTCGCTGCGAGAGCGCGTTCCACGAGGTTGCGTTGCAGTTGAGGTAGAAAATGCCAAATCGCGGCAACCAATTGCAGCAAAAAGAAAAAAACAAGAATCCCCATTGCCACCTTGAATGTGGTGCCTGTGGTTGGACTTGGAATCGGAGGTTTTGCGATAGGTTGGGGCATTGAAAGAAGCCTACTTTGATACTCTATTTTGTGAAAAATAAAAGCTCTAATCCCGAAATCCCTATCGAAAATGATTCTGTTTTCGAGGTTGGCAAGTGGAGTGTGACCATCTTCGTCGCGAGTGTTGACTTCCCTGCGGCAGAAGTTCCAATAGAGTGATCATGATCATCTGCGAGCCTATTCCATTCGAAGTACGTCTGAGTCTGCGTATTCCGCTCGTTTCGGCCAAAGTTCAAGCTGGCTTTCCCTCACCAGCCGACGATCACATGGAAAAATCGCTCGATTTGAATGAGCACCTCGTTCGCAATCCCGTGGCGACTTTTTTTGTGAAAGTAGAGGGCGACTCGATGCGCGATGCGGGGATTTTGAGCGGCGACATCCTTGTGGTGGATCGCTCGTTGACTCCCAAGGATAGCCAGATCGTGGTGGCGATGCTGGACGGTGACTTCACCGTGAAGCGTCTCCGCCAACGGGACGGACGTGTCTTTCTTGAAGCCGAGAACGCGGCATTCGCTCCCATCGAAATCAGCGAAAACCAGGAACTGGTGATCTGGGGAATCGTCACCTATGTGATCCACCAACCCCGATGAACTTCGCGCTCGTTGATTGTAATAATTTCTACGCCTCCTGCGAACGGGTATTCAATCCCAGCCTGATCGGTCGTCCGCTCGTCATACTCAGCAACAACGACGGATGTGTGATCGCACGGAGTGAGGAGGCGAAGCAACTCGGTATCAAAATGGGGACGCCTGCATTTAAAAATGAAGCCTTCTTTCGCCAGCATCGGGTCGCCGTTTTGAGTTCAAACTATGCGCTCTACGGCGATATGTCGGCGAGAGTGATGGCGGCGATGCGTCCGTTCGTGGCATCCATGGAGGTATACTCGATCGACGAGGCGTTCTTGTCGATGGATGCCGCGCATGGGGAAGACTTCGCGCGGGAAATCCGCGCGCGGGTTCGCCAGTGGACGGGCATTCCTGTTTCTGTCGGAATCGCTCCGACAAAGACACTCGCAAAACTCGCAAACCGCCTCGCCAAAAAAGCTCCAGAAAGGCAGGGCGTGCTCGATTTCACTCGGGTTCCAGACGCTGATGCCATTCTTGCTACGGTGCCGTGCGCGGATGTCTGGGGCATTGGCAGTCGACTCTCCACGCGTCTGTCTCCCATGGGCATCCATACCGCAAGGGATCTCAAATATGCGGAGATGGCTAATGTGAGGAGGGCTCTTGGCGTGATCGGAGAGCGGATCGCGCGCGAGTTGGGAGGGCTTTCCTGCCTAGCTCTTGAGGAACTCCCCTCTGACAAAAAAGGCATCGCTTCGGCAAAATCCTTTGGACATCCCGTTGAGACGCTTCAGGAGTTGGAAGAGGCACTCGCCACCTATACGGCGAGGGTGGGAGAGAAGCTTCGTGCCGGGCGACTGCTGGCCGGGCATGTGAGTGTTTTTGTGGAGACAAATTGCTTCAGCGCGACGCAACCCCAATACAGTGCTGGAGCACAAACGCCTCTTCTCCAACCAACGAATCAGACGTCCGTCCTCATCGCGACGGCACTCGATCTCCTCCGTTCGATCTACCGAGTGGGATACCAATATAAAAAAACCGGACTCTTTGTGACCTCGATATCGCCTGAGGGTAGCGTGCAACTTTCGCTTTTTGAGGAGAGGGAGACCAAGCCGGCGGGACTTCCGCTCGCCGCCATCGTGGATCAACTCAACCGCAAACTCGGCGCCAATACGGTTCGCTACGGCTCGATGGGAACTCGCGATACTTGGGTGATGCGCCAAAACCGACGTTCTCGGAAATTCACAACTCGATGGAGCGAACTTCCCGTAGCAAAGGCGTGATACTCGGAGGTCGAGTTCTTTGTTCGAAACGAAAATGATTCGCGCCCGTTCGGGGATATGGAAATACTCACGACATGTTACCGAATTTTGTACTCATAGGCTTCATGGGATGTGGGAAGTCGACCGTTGGGCGGCGCTTGGCCGCGCTTACTGGTCACCGCTTTGTGGATAGCGATGACCTCATCGTGAAGTCCCAAAATAGAAGCATTCCCGAGATTTTTGCGGATTTGGGCGAGGAGGGGTTTCGCGATATTGAGCAGAGTGTGTTGCAGGACCTCGTCGGTGTCGCCGGTATCGTTCTCTCCACAGGCGGAGGAGCGATATTGCGTCAAGAGAATCGGGAGGCATTGAAGAAAGTGGGGGTCATCGTCTGGCTCGATGCGGAGCCGGATATTCTTTTTGAGCGGGCTTCGCGTAGCTCTCGGCGCCCTTTACTTCAGACTGACAACCCTAGGGAAACATTCGATCGTCTCTTCGAAGGCAGAAAATCCATCTACGAAGCCCTAGCGGACTTTCGATTCGACTCGAGCAACATCGAACATGACGTTGTTGCTAGGAAGGTCCTCGAACAAGCCATGCGTTGCCACGCGCAGCGGCCTTGATTTGAAATAAAAAAAGGCAGGCCCGAAGACCTGCCTTTTTTTCTGTGATTCTTCAGTCTAGCCGATCAAGGCAGAGGAAAGCGTGCGGTGAAGCTGGTTACCTGCTTGCGAATCTGAGCCAGAGCGGCATCGTCGTTGCGAGCTTTCAGGGCAGCGTCGATGAAATCCGCAACTTGCATCATGTCATCTTCGCGCAGTCCGCGAGTCGTCATGGCGGGAGTGCCGATGCGGATGCCGCCGGTCTTAGTGATCGGCTCGGTATCGAAGGGGATCGCATTTTTGTTCACCGTGATGGCGGCCTTATCGAGGGTGTTCTGTGCATCCACGCCGTTGAGGCCCGCTGAGCGGAGATCGACTAGGAGAACGTGATTGTCTGTGCCGCCAGAAACAATGCGGAGTCCGAGCATGGAGAGACGCGCGGCAATCGCTTTGGCATTACTCACGACTTGTCTCGAGTAGTCGCGGAATTCGGGTAGAAGCGCTTCGTGGAAGCAGACCGCCTTGGCAGCAATGACGTGCATAAGCGGGCCGCCTTGAACGCCTGGGAACATTTGTCCGTCGATCTTCTTGGCGAATTCCTCGCGGCACAAGATGAGGCCAGCGCGGGGGCCGCGAAGGCTTTTGTGAGTCGTGGTCGTTACGAAGTCGGCGAACGGAATCGGGGAAGGATGGGCTCCTCCGGCGACGAGTCCCGAGATGTGCGCCATGTCCACGAAGAGATAGGCGCCGACAGAATCGGCAATCTCTCGCATGCGCTTGAAATCAATCGTGCGCGAGTAAGCCGATGCCCCAGCGGTGATCATTTTTGGTTTCACCTCGTCCGCTTGCTTAGCAAGTGCATCGTAGTCGATCATCTCGGTTTCGCGGCTCACTCCGTAGTGGTGGACTTCGTAGAGTTTACCGGAGAAGTTGGCTTTGTGTCCGTGGGTGAGGTGACCGCCATGGGCAAGATCCATTGTTAGGATTTTATCGCCTACCTTGAGAACGCTGAAATAGACGGCCATATTGGCTTGGCTGCCGCTGTGGGCTTGGACGTTGGCGTGCTGGGCGCCAAAAAGTTTCTTAGCCCGCTCGATGGCGAGGGTTTCCACGATGTCCACATATTCGCAACCGCCATACCAGCGGCGACCGGGGTAGCCTTCGGCGTATTTATTAGTGAGGCACGATCCTTGTGCTTCCATCACCGCGCGGCTGGTGAAATTCTCAGACGCGATCAGCTCGATATGCTCAAACTGACGATGATATTCCTTCTTGATAGCGGATGCGATTTCGGGGTCGGTCTCAACGAGGTCAGGTAGCACGGGTGTGTCTTCAGTGATGGTGGTCATGGATGGATTATTGATCATTTTTAAAACGGATGGGAGAGCTTTTTGGATGGTGCGTTTGCATTCATTGTAAACGCTACGGCCTTGTCCGATGGGGTCTGGGACGTCGGGCATCCCATTTTCCTCGAAACGCAGAAGCTTCACTTTATGAACAAACTCAGGGTAAAATAAATCAATCAGACGCGCATGGTCCTGTGTCATCACAAAAACATGGGTCGCCTCGCTGAGGAGTTTTTCCGAGAGGCTCTGGCTGCGAAATCTTCTAAGATCGAGACCATCGCTAGCAACCGCATCGACAGCATCACGGCTGGCTGGGTGGCCTTGTCCGGCGCTGATTCCAGCAGACTCAATTCGGATGTCTTTGCCCGTTTTTTTAGTTAAATGACGAAAAAGAACCTCCGCCATCGGGCTTCGACAGACATTCCCCGTACAAACAAATAAAACGTGAGGTCGTTTCAGGTGGCTCATTGATTCGCAAACATTCTAGATTAGTAGCGACTCAAGTCAAATGCCGAGCGCACCGGATCGACATGAATTTGGACGTTCACCCAAATGAGGGGATTAACTTCGGATACCATGAAGTTGCATTGCGGCGGCGGATTGGAATTCCGCCCAGCGTGGCGCAGAGGGGTTGGCAGCGTGAAGGATATGGCGGAGAAGGCTTTTCCACTCCAAGTTTGCCCGTTCCAGATCGCCCCGCCGGATTGACTCCGTTTCTTTCTGAAGCGTTTTGAGTCCAGCGGAGTTGTAAATCTCGAGGGCTTCGCAGGTGCCTTCCCCAAACCCGGGGCACAATCCGGCGACGAGGTATCCCTCGTAATCGACATGCCCATAGAGTTCTCGGGCACTTGTCGCGAGTCGCAGGCTCGGCCCGTCCGCAAAATCTGTGAATCGTGGGCCTCCACGCAGATTGGCAAGGTGCTTGACGATATCTTCCACAGGATAGGCGGGATCTTCGAGCGCAGCGGCAATCATAAGACCTTCCCCATTTTGGAAGCGGCTAAAAACCCGCCCACGCGCGGTCGGATCACCTGTCGCATCTACCAAGCCAAGCTTCTTCCAAATAAATGCGGGTGAACCACGGGGCGGATCAAACTCGGATGGCGTATCAGCAATATCAGCAATATCGACTCTGCGCTTCGGGGCGTGGATCAAGGCGGTGCCGTCCGGCATGATCGTGGCTGTGGTGGGGATGTCGCCCAATGCGAGTTGAGCCATGAGGTTGTTGCCGTGTTGTTGAAGTTGATGAAACCTTGCTGGAGTCCATTCGGGAGCAAGGAGCGGCATGACGGTTTGCTCGAGCGCTTGGAAGGTGAAGGATTCTTTTTTGCCAAGGCCGAGCTTTTTTTGAATCCACGGGAGTGGCAGCCACGCGCCGGTCGTCGCGCGTGCGACTGGGACTTCTTTGCCATAAGTAAAGTGACCGCCTTTTCCGATTTTGCAGGGTCTGCCGGCAGGGAAGAAATCGAGTGAAGCGGGAGACTTTAAAGCAGGAATCCAGCGCTCCCGATGTAGCGTAAGGCATTCGCTCAAGGGCTTGGTTGCTATGCGTGCGAGCTTTTGGGGATGCCAGACGTTGTCTGCACCAAGGTATTCTGCACGCGTGGGTTCGTAGCGTTGGTTTATTCCATTCTGCTTGAGGGAATCTTCAAGGACGGGAGAAATGCTTTGCCGACTGAAGAGACGTTCACAGAGTTGCACCGCCCGCGCGATGGGAGATTCGTTCGCTGTGACGGCTTCCTCCATCACTCGCAACAATGTGGGCCAATCGATTTGATTCACGCGCCGAAGTTGTCGTGGTGCGGCATCCATCAGTCTCGGGGTATCAGTACCAACAAGGACAAAGCCTTCCTCATCGATGCCACGGCGCCCAGCGCGACCAAACATTTGCAACAATTCGTCCGCACGAAGTTCGCGTTGGAAACGTCCGTCCCCATAGGTCGTGGATGAAACCATCACGGCTTTCACGGAAAAATTGATCCCGGCAGCGAGGCCGGTCGTTGCGACGATGACATCCAGTTTTCCCTCCTTGCCGAGGGGTTCGATCCACTTTGATCGAGCGGAGTAAGGGAGGCCACTGTGGTGGTAGGCAACTCGCTTCTGGAGGAGGCGGGTGAGGTCGCGTCCGAGTAGAGCTTGCTCGCTTTGCGGAATGGAGAGGGGGGATTCCACCGTGAGAGCCGCCGCGATTTGTTGGGCCATTTTTTCGGCTTCCCGACGGCGTGGAGCAAAGATCAGGAGCGGAGTCAGTCCAGCTAGAACCGCTCCAGCAGCGATCCGAGGCCAGTATCCGTGAATGTGGGACGGAACGCGTGGAAGGTTTTCGATAGAAAAATCATCCAATGGGACTGGGCGATCCTTGACTTGGATGAGATGAACGCGGCGTCCGAGTCGCTTCAACCATTCGACGATCTCTGCTGGATTGCGAACGCTCCCGCTGAGAAGGAGGAGACGAGTCGATGGGGGAGGGAGGGCCATCGCCATCTCGTAGTTCAATCCCCGGTTAGCATCGGAGATCATTTGGTATTCGTCGAGAACAAGCAAACCGGGAGCATGACCAGTGAGGATGCGCTCGCGCTGTGTCTCCAGCGTCGCCACCACCACCGGGGCAGCGAGATTTTCTGCCACATCGCCAGTGGCGATGCCGACATTCCAGCCGAGCTTTTTCCACTCACTCCATTTGTCATTGGCGAGGGCACGAGTGGGAACGGTGTAAACGGCTTGCCCGAGTTTTTGAGCTTCGGTGGACTTTACAAACAACTCAAAAATGCGGGTTTTTCCCGCGCCAGTCGGCGCATCGATGACGACATCCCAACTGTCTTTCAAATAACCTACGGCCTCTTGTTGCCAGAGATCCGGAAGATCGAGTGGGACATGCAGAGCGGAGAGTCCGGCACCGAAAGCGGAAAATCTCATGGCTTCGCAACAGGCTTCAGATTCGGAGGCGGACGAGTGGCGATGGGGACGAGATCAATGTCGGATTCCTTGTATTTTCCGAGTCCAATGACAGAGGCGCTTTCGAGCCAAAGGGTCATTTTTTCCACCGTAGGGAGTTTGGCGGGGGATCGACTCTCATTGAGAAGGCGTGCCGCGGTGGCGTCTATCGCCACAGGGTCCTTGCTCGCGTAGAGCGTGTGATTTGCGATGCTGAATCCCGGATTGGGAAACGGACCACCCGCATATTGCAAGATAAGCCCATCCAAAATCGTGAGCACCACTTTGCCTCGAATCATGTCGTCGGCATAGATTTCGGCAAGGTAGGGGTCGCCAAAGGCAGGTTCGCGGGTGAAGCGGCGCCAGTTGTCCAGATTCGGCAGAGTCATGTTGGCCAAGGCTCCATGCACCCCAGTGAGAAAGCTGTCGGTGAGTGAGGGGACGTTGATCACTTTGGTGACATCTTTGCTGAGGACTTTGGCAAAATAGCTATTGCTGCTGAGCTGTTCGCCCGAGCTAAGGCGGTCTTCGATTCGTGAGCCGGTTCGATTTCCAAATCCGCTATCGCCCCAGATCAATCGTCCCAAAACAGGAGCTGTAAGTTGAGACTTGCGGTCGTATCCGCTCACCGGATCCACCCAGCGCAGTTGATACAGGCGGCTCTCGCGACGGAATCCCGCAGCGAGTAGGTCCTCCAGTTTTCGATCCCATACGATGATGTTCGCGGCGGGAACACCAGCATCAATGAGGCCGCTGGCGATGGCATTCACCACATCTGGGTGAGTTCCGCTGACTGAGCCTCCAGCGGCGGAGACTTTGATGCCGACACGATCGGTCGGTTTCACTAGCGATCTCCAAGCGCTCGCGCGGTCGGCTTTTCCCGTTGCGGCCATGACGATCTTGTCGACCATGAGTTGAATCAATACGGGATTCGGAACGCGCATTTTTGTGAGGGAGTTCGTATCCGTGGCGTAGAAAACCTGTGATTTTGCGATAGGGTCCTCAGCCTTGGCTGAAGCTGCAAAACACCAAAGTAAGAGGAGCAGGCAAAGAATCCCCCCCCAGATCGAGG
>CAMDOJ010000060.1 GCA_945903555.1 Chthoniobacter flavus | reverse complement strand
ACCCGCCAAAATCGCATGCTTCTTGCCCAATGTGTGGAGTCGGCACGGCAATTGCTTGCTCTCAGTAACCCGGGAGCAATCCCCGGAACTTATGGATCCCATGGTCAAGTCAGAACGACATACACAGCAGACAGAATGGCCTCGGCTGTCGCCTAAAACTGACGATTGTAGGGATCCTCTAAACAAGGAAGTTTAAAATATGTCAGGACTCATTTCAAATCTCGCAACCAGCAGCAAAGCCCTTGGTGTGCACTCCAAAGGACTTGAGATCGCCGGTAAAAATCTGGCGAACATCAATAATCGCAACTACGCCAAGCAACGCGTCGAGATCGGGGACCGCGGATCGATAAACAGGGACATTGCCACGGAAAGCATGGGCGTTGAAGCTATGGAGCTTCGCCAAAATCGGGATGTTCTTTTAGACAAGAGCGTCATGCGTGAGTTCACTGCCTCTTCGGGACTGGAAGCTGCTAAAAAGATTCTTGAAAGCGCAGAAGGGGCTCTAGGTCAGTTTCTGGATCGCACGAAAGACTCGACTTCTATCCAAAATGCGAATGGCGCAAGCGGTGGAGGCATTAGCGATTCCTTAAGTGACTTTTTTAACGCCTGGGAAAGTTATTCGGTTAAGCCAAATGATGTTGCCGTAAAGCAGTTGCTTATTGAAAAGGCTAAGATTCTCGCAGATAAAATCAATATCACCGATGAGCGTCTAGGCGATGTGCAGTCGAATGTGGATGGACAAATTGATAGTGATCTTATTGATGCAAATGGGATTCTCAAAACGCTTGCTGAAATCAACGGATACATTGCCAAGGCCGAAAATGGGCGTCCCAATTCGGCGGTAGATTTGCGCGATCAGCGGCAAGCCAAGTTGGAAGAGCTTTCCAATTATATGGATATTAGCTTCGAGAATATTGAAGATAGTAATGGGCAAATCCGAGTCAAGTGCGGTGATGTCGTCTTGGTTGAGGGTAAGGACGTGAGTGGCGATGGTGTGCTGGCCTACGTTAATACCCTAGCCGACAAAAAATTCACTTTCGGTGTTGCTGATCTCTCAATTTCAAAAGGAGCTTTGGTTTCTCAGTTGAATGCCCGGAATGGTGCCGTTCAAGATAGTCGTGACCAGATTTCGGCTCTCGCAAAACAACTGCAGGATTCCATCAATGGGGTTTATTCAACAACTGGAAGCAACTTCTTTAAATCTGCTGCCACCACGGCGGTTGGCAAACTCATAGAAATAGATTCGGCTCTTTCTGTAAGTAATTTAAAGTCAACTTTTACTGCAAACGCGGGAGCTAATGATGTAGCTCTTAATATAGCCGATCTTGCGAATAAAAAGTTCACTACACTGAGCGCTGACTCGATAGACGGGACATTTGGGGGTTTCTTTAACGCGACGGTTAGCAAGCTAGGTCAAAACCTCAATACAACAAATATCCAACTTGAGGACCAAAAGCTGAGTGAGGAAATGACTCGTTCAAACCGAGATTCGTTTAGCGGTGTTTCCCAAGATGAGGAATTGACAGATTTGATGAAATTCCAACGCAGTTTTCAGGCGACTTCAAGATTCATCAATGTTGTAGATAATTTGCTCGACCAAGTGGTCAATCGTTTGGGATCATTCTAACACCACTTTTAAATTATGAGAGTCACATTCAATACTTTTCCTGACACACTTCTCGGGCGCCTCCAGGCTCTTGGTGGCGAGCAAAACAAGGCCCTCACACAGCTTAGTACTGGTCAGCGTATTGCGGCTCCTAGTGACGATACACCAGCAATGCAGCGCATTTTGAGCCTGCGAACAGAGAAGGATCAAAATCAACAATACTACCGCAACTCCATCGATGGGCTTGAGGTAAGCAAAACCACTTTTGTCGCACTAGACCAGCTAGGTCAACTTGTGGGTCGGGGCTCGGAACTAGCTGCTGGTGTAAGTGGCATCACGTCCGATGCTGAGTACAAAGCCAAGTATTCTGAGATCAACCAGCTAATTGAGCAGGGGGTTAACGTTGCCAATACAAAGTTGAGAGGCAGTTTTTTATTGGCTGGTGATGCGTCAGCGTCAGCAACAAAGCCATTTGATGCCTCGAGAGACGCCGGTGGCAAAATTACAACGGTTACTTACGCTGGTAGTGAAACATCGCCTGAGATGAATATAGCTGAAGGAACAAAGATATCAGCTTACACAACGAGTGATGAAAATAAGGATGTGCGAGACGCTCTTAACAAACTTATAGCCCTTCGCGATGCCATGGATGCTAAAAGTCCCAGCTTGGTATTAACAGCTCGGCAAGCTCTCTCGGAGGGGAATACGAGTAGCGAAGATAAGCTTCTTTCTGTGATGTCTCGCGCGGGGAGTATCCAATATCGTTTGGAGAATAACATGAAAGACCTTGAGCTTCGCTACGAATCTTCGGAGAAGCTTATATCGACGGATGCTGACGTGGATTTTGCAGAGGCTACGGTGCGGTTGAACCGTTCGCAAATGGCATATCAAGCGGCGATTCAGAGTGGGGCAAAAATTCAGAATAATTCCTTGCTGGACTATTTGCGCTAGTTTTGGAATAAAAAACTAACATGCTGCTTGAAGCTGAAATCGCGGGTCGTGAGGAATTTATTCCTGATCAGACCAATAATAAGTTTTTTATGCCAACGGGCTTGGTCGGCCTTCCTGATTTCAAAATATTTGAACTCATCGTCGACCCTGAGTCATTGCCATTCGTTATTCTTCGCTGCATTGAGGGAGATGAAATTCAAATCCCCGCAATAGAGCCGGTAGGGTTGGTGCAAGACTACATTCTTGATATCAGTGATGAGGATTCGGAAGCACTGGGCTTGAAGGGAGCTGCCTCGACACCGCTGATATTGAACGTTGCCACAATCAAGTCTTTCGAGCCGCAAAAAGTGACCCTCAACTTGGCGGCTCCTATTATAATCAATCGTCAAACGCGCGTGGGAAAGCAGGTCATCTTGGTGAATTACCTCAAGTATTCGACCTCCCACGTTCTCATTGACGAAACCGAGTAAGTTAGAAAGAGACTGATGCTTACTCTATCCAGAAAAATTGGTGAGACAATCCAGATTGGCGACAACATTGTTTTGATCGTAAAGCGAGTTGATGGGGATGTCGTTCGTATTGGTATCGATGCTCCGAAGTCGATTCCGATTTATCGTGGGGAAATCTACGAGGAAATCAAAGCCCAGAACTTGCAGGCTATTAGCAATCCGCAGACTTCACTTACGAAGCAAAATCTGGGCAAGCTCAGGCTAGCTGCATTGGCTGGTCGGTCGGCCATCGCGCAGAAAGACGTGGCGAATACCCCGCCGAGTCCAGCAATAGAGGAATAGTCGCCGTCTCTTTTTGTCAGTCAGCTTTCCCAAGCTTGAGGGCTCGAGATTTATTTCCTTCGGACTTCACCGGAGTTGATTTTACCACCGCCGATCACTTTAATATCCGTATCCATGGCGATTCGTTTTTTTAATACGCTTTCACGACAAATTGAGGAATTCATTCCGCGAGAGTCTGGTTGCGTGCGGCTCTACACGTGTGGACCCACGGTTTACAATTTTGCCCATATTGGGAATTTTCGGGCCTACATTTTTGAGGATCTTCTTCAGAGGCACTTGGAGCATCGGGGGCTGAAGGTCACGCGCGTGATGAATCTCACCGATGTCGATGACAAGACGATTCGAGGTTGCCGTGCGGCAGGAATTCCTCTAGCGGAATTCACCCAGCCATTCAAAAATGCGTTTTTTGAAGATCTGGATACCCTGAGGATCAAGCGGGCGGATCATTTCCCCGAGGCGACGGCGGCGAATCACATCGAAAGAATGATCGCGATGATTGGGACCCTTATAGAAAAAGGCCACGCCTACCGAGCTGAGGACGGATCGGTTTATTTTCGCATTCGTTCGTTTCCCAATTACGGAAAACTAGCTCACTTCAATTTGGATGACCTTCGCGACGGTGTTCGTGTGCGTAGTGACGAATACGAGAAGGAAAACGTCGGCGATTTTGCGCTTTGGAAAGCTTGGGATGAGGCGGATGGCGATGTCGGTTGGGAGAGTCCCTGGGGAAGGGGTCGCCCTGGTTGGCACATTGAATGCAGCGCGATGGCGACGGGCATACTCGGAGATGAACTCGATATTCACTGTGGCGGCGAAGACAATATCTTTCCCCACCACGAGGCCGAGATTGCTCAGACGGAGTGTGTCACGGGCCGACCATTTGTTCGCCTCTGGATGCATTGCAAGCACCTCCAAGTCGAGGGCTCGAAAATGGCTAAAAGCGCAGGGAATTTCTTCACCCTTCGAGATTTGATGGATAAAGGATGGACCGGGCGGGAGGTCCGATATGCGCTCATTTCCGTGAAATACCGTGAGCCGCTCAATTTTACATTTGAGGGACTGTCCGCGGCCCGCAGTTCTTTGCAGCGTCTCGATGAATGGACGCTGCGTCTTCGGTCGCTAGCTATTGGAGCTACTGGAGAGGTTCCTGTTGAGGGCGTGGAGGCTTTTGACTTGGCTCTCGATGATGATCTCAATATCTCCGCCGCGTTGGGTGCCGTTTTTGAAATGATCCGTGATACGAATCGCCGTATGGATGCGGCCAATCTTACGCCCAATGAGGCAGCGTATCTTCTGAAATGGCTCGAGGGGGTGAACTCGGTGCTGGTCTTTGGCCCCGACCTCGAGCCAGTCCCTGAGCAAGTTCATCAGATTTTAGATCGCCGTGCAGAAGCTCGGGCGGCGAAGGAGTGGAAGCTCAGTGATACTTTGCGCGACGAAATCCTCGCTTTGGGCTGGATCGTCAAGGATACCAAAGAAGGGCAAAAACTTTCCCCCGCTGCACCTGCAGCAATGCACCATTAATATTATGTTTTCCGTTGAAGAATTTTTTGACCTCAATCACTGCGAGCATCGCAATTTATTTGAAAATATCGAGCATCCTTGGGAGGTGCTTTCGAAGATTGCCAGCTATCTGCAGTTTCGTCTCAAGCCAGGTCTTCACGGTCGACTGATCGGAAAACCATTTGTCAGCGGAGCCGTATTCGTTGGAAAGAACACCGTCATTGAGCAGGGGGCCATGATTAAGGGACCAGCGTGGATCGGTGAGAACTGCGAGATTCGTAATGGTTGCTACATCCGCGAAAATGTCATCATCGGTGATGGGGTTGTGGCAGGAAATTCGTCCGAATTCAAAAACTGCCTGATTTTTGACAATGCCCAAATCCCTCATTTTAATTATGTGGGTGATTCCATTTTGGGTCATGGTGCGCACTTGGGAGCGGGTGTCATCCTTTCCAATGTCCGTCTGGATCGCGGCGTGGTCACGATTCCAACCCCGGAGGGGCCGGTTTCAACGGGGCTTCGGAAATTTGGCGCATTGGTTGGCGATCAGGCCGAGATTGGATGTAATAGCGTGCTGAGCCCCGGTTCGCTTGTTGGTCGTGGCAGTGTCATTTATCCAGGGAGTCAGTGGCGAGGTTATCTGCCTTCGAATCACATCGCCAAGCTGAAGCAGGAATTTGAGCTGGTGCAGCGAAACGGAACCCGCGACTGAAGTCGTTGGGTTTTTTCGTCGTGTACGTCTACTTGTTGACAATGTCTTCGGGATCCGAGTCATCCCCAGAATCCTCTTCGATCTCTTTGCGAATAGCCTTGGAGATGAATGGACGAACAAACCCATATAGCAAAAAGGCCACAAAAAGAACCGCCGGCATCCATTGGTAGTTCATCGCGGTGAAGGCTAGGACAAGAATCAAGATCAGAAATGCGGAGATCGACCGCTGGGTGCGCCAGTTTACGCTCTTGAAGCTGGGGTATTTGACCCTGCTGAACATCATGAAGGACAGAAAAATAAGAAGGACAGGAAGGCTGAATTTCCAAGGGCCAATCGTTCGGGCGTCTTCCTGAAGCCAAAGCATAAACAGGGTCAGCGAGGCGATCAGCCCCGCTGCGGCTGGGATGGGGAATCCACAGAAGTCCTTTTCGGGCTTGTCCCCCCCGCTGGCCGCGACGCAGTTGAAGCGCGCTAGGCGCAAGGCCCCGCAGAGAAGAAAGAAAAAGGCGATCAGCCAGCCGGTTCTCAAAAAATCCCGCAAGACGATGTGATAAACAAGCAAGGCTGGGGCGATACCGAAGGAGATGATGTCAGCCAGAGAGTCGAATTCGCGTCCAAAAGGGCTCTCATGCCCTCCCAAGCGCGCTAGCCTCCCATCCAAAAGATCAAAGACACAGGCTCCGAGAATGAAGGCGATCGCTTCATGGTAGAGTGAGCCAGCAGATTGGCCTTTTGCGATCAGGATGGCTGCGTCGATGATTCGCAGGGACGCTGCAAAGCCGCAGAAAAGGTTGCCTGCCGTCATGAGATTCGGCAGAAGGTAGATTTTGGGCTCGTTTGAGGGTGTCATGATTTGATAGGGAACTTCACAACGGGGGTTGCGCCCCCAGCCACACGGTCACCGACTTTCACCAATACTTCAGCATCGAGGGAAAAATACATCTCGGTGCGAGATCCAAATCGGATCATGCCAAAGCGTTCGCCGCGCTGGAGTTTGTCACCTACGACGGCCCATGGACAGATGCGGCGGGCGATGGCGCCGGTGATCTGTTTGACCATCACCATAGCAACTGGGCCGGAAAACACCCAAGAGCGGCTTTGGTTCAAGATGGAACAACGGGGATCTCTTGCATCAAAAAATCCACCCGGCTTGGGTATCGAGTGGGTTACTTCGCCTGCGAGCGGGGCGCGATTCACGTGAACATCGAGTACGGAAAGAAAGATGCCAATGCGTCGGACACGCTTGTTAAAGAACTCGTCCTCATCAATTTCATCAATCGTCGTCACGACCCCATCGGCTGGAGAAACGGCGATATTTTCCCCCTCTGGCAGCACACGCTCAGGGTCACGGAAAAAGTAGAAAGTGAATAAAATAAGCCCCGCAAAAAGGAATCCAAGCTCGGGAAGGAAGGGGGTTGCGATCAGCCATCCGGCTATCAATATGGCAAATATCCAGCGTGCTTCTCCAAGTGCCTTTGTGAACATTCAGCAAATCTATCAATTCACTTCGCTTTGCCAAGCTCACTTTCCGGTTGATGTTCTGGGGCAAGACGGAGGATAGTCTTCGTTATGTTTACCGGACTCGTTGAGGAAATTGGGCTTTGTGAGGACTTGCAGCGTTCGGCAGGATCTGCCCGTTTAATGATCCAAGCCCCGCGCATTTCGAGCGGGGTGAAGATCGGTGATAGCATTTCGGTGAATGGCTGTTGCCTTACAGCGATATCCATTTGCGAAGGAGTTATGACTTTTGACCTTCTCGACGAAACTCTTCAACGCACGAACCTCAAGGATTTGATCCCAGGCAGGAAGGTCAATCTCGAGCGCTCGTTGCTAGCTGATGGTCGAATCGGGGGCCACTTTGTTCAAGGGCATGTCGATGCAGCGATATCCGTTGTTGCCATTTTGCAGCAAGGTTCCGATCTCCGTATCGACTTCAAGGTGCCAACGGAATTTGCACCTTATGTGGCCTACAAGGGGTCGGTCGCCATCAATGGGGTGAGCCTCACTATTGCCGAGGTGACCGCCGATTCGTTCGCTGTTTGGATCATTCCGCACACGGCATCACATACTAATCTGGGAGATTTAAGGAATAATTATCTAGTTAATCTGGAATGCGATATGCTTGCTAAATATGCCGCTCGTATCATGCAGTTACGTGGCATTTGATATTGCCAAGTAAGGCTAACTCAAGTCTGAGTTCTCTATTTTTTTAATTTGGGATCGATCTTGCATGAGCCAAGCAATACCTATGCATATCTCATATAAAAAATACATCGGCCCACCCATCAGAAGGAGGGTCATGATATCCGATGTGGGCGTGATGACTGCAGCCAGAATAAAAATAATAACGACGGCGAATGTGCGTGTTCTTTTGAGCAGGTCGTAATCCACGATACCCAGCTTCACCAAAAGCAAAACTACTAGCGGCAATTCAAAAGCCAATCCGAACGAAATCACAAACTGGGTCGTGAACGAGTAATATTCTCGGACAGTCCAAGTCGGCTGCCAATTCATCGACTGGGCATCTTTAAAGAAAAACTCGAGCGTTTGGGGAAGGACAACGAAGTAACAGAATGCGGCTCCTGACAAAAAGAGTCCGGCACCCAAAAGGGAAGCAGGGAAGAGCATGGCCTTCTCTTTGCGAGAAAGAGCGGGGAGGATAAACTCGGCCAAGAAAAAAACCAGAAATGGAAAGCTTAAAACCAAACCGCCGTAGAAAGAGAGTTCCAGCGAGATGGTAAACGAGTCAGCTACTCCAAGTGACTGAAGGTTCGCGGCTCGATTGGGGTCGACCGCGATGAGTGGCCGCTGAACAATGGCGGCAAGCTCATTGCGAAAGAGGAAGCAGGCGACCATCGCCAAGATCAAGGCAATGGCTAATTTGACTATCGTAAAGCGCAGGTCCTCGAGGTGGGAGAGGAAAGGCTTGGAAATGTCACCGCGATTGCGAAATGCAAAAAATTGATCAACTTTCATCGGCTAGGGTTAAGACAATTGCTCTGACCAGCGCTGGATTTCGCGGGCGACATTATCTGGTGAAGGAGCTCCTATAGCCTTGCGTGCGGCCATAGCCAGATTGAGGTCGAATGTTTTCTTAACGATGTCCCGAGTCAAAACAGGCGAGGCGGATTCAAAGTCCGACTGGCTCAACAAATGAAGGGGGGTTCGTTTTTGCTGCGCCAGAGCGACGAGCCCACCGACAATTTCATGTGCTGTGCGAAAGGGAACTCCGCCTTCGACGAGGCGGTCGGCTAGATCTGTCGCCAGTAGGAGCGGGTCGCTCGCGGCTTCCAGCGCGCGATCTTCCCGAAGTGAGGCGGCAGACATCATCTCAGCAATGATGACAAGGGTATCCGAAGCAGTTTTCACCGAGTCGAGCACACCCTCCTTGTCTTCTTGCATATCGCGATTGTAGGTCAAAGGCAGGCCCTTCATTGTCGTCAGCAGAGCCATGAGATTGCCATAAAGTCGACCAGTCTTTCCACGCGCTAGCTCGGCGACATCGGGGTTTTTCTTTTGCGGCATGAGGCTGGATCCAGTGGTGTGCCGATCACTCAAATCCAAAAAGGCGAATTCAGCGGAAGCCCATAGAATCACATCTTCGCTCAAGCGGGAGATGTGCATGCCAAGGATCGCGAGGGCCGCAAGCAACTCGCATGCGAAATCGCGGTCGGCGACGGCATCCATGCTGTTCGTGCTGACTTTCGAAAATCCAAGTTCCTGAGCAACCGATTCCCTATCCAAAATGATCGTCGAGCCAGCAATGGCACCCGAGCCGAGAGGCATAGAATCCATCCGCTTGGCGGCATCAGAAAGGCGGCCCGCATCGCGGTCGAGCATCTCCACGTAAGCAAGGAGGTGGTGGGCGAAAAAAACGGGTTGAGCGCGCTGGAGGTGGGTGTAGCCAGGCATTAAAGCGTGACGGTGGCGGTCGGCCAGTCCCACTAGAGCTTTCTGAAGACTCCGGATATGTTGCTGAATTTGCTCGGAGGCGTCACGAAGATAGAG
>CAMDOJ010000059.1 GCA_945903555.1 Chthoniobacter flavus | reverse complement strand
AGAAATCCTGAAGTGTGAGGAAAGGGTGTGAGACGCAAAGGCCAAGGGGGCATGGGCGTCTCGCCCGTGTAGGCACTGATTTTCGTCTCGCATGGGATCAACTGTTTCCCTGAATTCACCATTTTACATGGACCACGTCAGGATGTCTGAATTTAACGCGGTGAACGTTTTCGGACTGGGTTTCGGTAATGAAATAAACAATGCCGTTTTTCAACGACATTATTTTAAAAGGAAAGACCGAATCTGGAGGTTATCCGAGGGCGAGCTGGGCCGTAGAAATCTCAAGGATCTCGTTCGTGATACTGGCCTGTCGGGCCGTGTTGTATTCGAGTGTGAGATCCTTGACCAAATTCTTTGCGTTGTCTGTGGCGCTCTTCATTGCGACCATTCGAGCGCTTTGCTCTGAGGCACGCGAGGTGAGTTGGGCCTGATAGACAATGTAATGAAGATAGGAGGGGATGATCCCATCCAAAACAGCTGCTGCTGACGGTTCAAATTCGATGCCGCTTTCGATGGGTTCGGATGGCTCGTAGGTGCTTTTGATGCCGACTTCTTCAAGGCATGTGAGTGGCAGGATCGGGAGTGCGGTCGGCACTTGCGATAGCGTATTGACGAAACGAGAGAACAGGATTGTCACCTTATCGACACTGCCATCGAGGAATTTTTCACGACAGAAACGCGAGATTTGTTTGGATTTGGCAAACGTGGGGCGTTCTTCCAAGGGGAAATCAGCGATCATGTTGCGGCCAGTGCGGGCAAGGAACTGAACCCCTTTGCGGCCAATGGCTACAAATTGCGTTGTCTTGGCGTTAAACGTACCCACTTCGCGGAGGACGTTGGTATTGAGACCACCGCAAAGTCCTTTATCGCTCGTCATGAGAATGACGAGTTCGTTTTTGACTTCCCGCTGTTCGAGGAGAGGGTGCGAGGAGGGGTCGATGTTATCGCGAAGGGAAACGATCACTCGATTTAAAAGCATCGCGTAGTCGCGGCCATTGAGCGCGGCCTGTTGGGCTTTGCGCATTTTGGATGCCGCCACCATCTGCATGGCTTTGGTGATCTGCGAAGTGTTTTTGACCGACTTGATGCGTCGGCGGATTTCTCTAAGGTTGGCCATGGTAGATCAACGATTAAAGGATTTGAAGTCTTCGAGTGCGGCTGCGAGTTCTTTTTCTACTTCCTCATCAAACTGGCGTTTCTTGCCAAGTTTTTCAAGGATGCTGGATTTGCGAGTGGAAATGAATTCCACGAATTTGTTCTGGGTCGCCTTGACCTTATCGACTGCGACGGAATCGAAGAGGCCTTTTTGCATAGCCCAAAGAACGATCGCCTGCATCTCGACCGCAATCGGGTTGTATTGAGCCTGCTTGAAGAGTTCCACGATACGGGCACCACGCTCAAGTGTGGACTTCGTCCGTGCATCGAGGTCAGATCCGAACTGGGCGAATGCAGCCAACTCACGGTATTGAGCAAGGTCACCCTTGATCTTGCCTGCAACTTGCTTCATGGCCTTGATTTGAGCGGCGGAACCCACACGGGAAACCGAGAGACCCACCGAAATAGCGGGTCTTATGCCTTGGTAGAACAAATCGGTTTCCAAGTAAATCTGACCGTCCGTGATCGAAATGACGTTCGTTGGAATGTAAGCGGACACGTCGCCGGCTTGGGTCTCAATGATCGGCAGGGCCGTGAGCGAGCCATTCCCACAATCCTCAGCAAGACGAGCGGAGCGTTCGAGCAAGCGGCTGTGGAGATAGAATACGTCGCCAGGATAGGCTTCACGTCCGGATGGACGCTTGAGCAACAGCGAGATTTGGCGGTAAGCAAACGCATGCTTCGTGAGATCGTCAAATACGATAAGGGCATCCATGCCATTATCCATGAACCATTCTCCCATAGCTGCTCCTGAGAACGGAGCGATGTATTGGTCCGCGGCGGAATCTGACGCCGTTGCGGCAACAATGATGGTGTATTTGAGGGCGTCGTTCTTTTCGAGCGCGGTCACTACACGGGAAATATTCGCGTTCTTTTGGCCAATGCCGACGTAGATTGAATAAATTGGGCGGAAATTGGGATCACCACTTTCTTCTGCAGCGCGGTTGATTTTCGCTTGGTTGATGATCGTGTCGAGAGCGATCGTGGTTTTGCCAGTTGCACGGTCACCAATGATGAGTTCACGTTGGCCGCGACCCACAGGAATCATTGCGTCAATGCTCATGATGCCAGTTTGAACGGGTTGGCTTACGCTGCGGCGTTTGATGATGCCGGGGGCGATTTTTTCAACGGGGTAACTTGTGGTGCCAGTGATTGGGCCCTTGCCGTCGATCGGGCGACCGAGGGAATCCATCACGCGACCAAGGAGTCCTTTTCCAACGGGAACTTGCAAGAGGCGACCAGTGGTTTTGACTTCGTCGCCTTCACGGATCTGAGTGAAATCACCCAAGATGATTGCACCAATTTCGGTTTCTTCCAAGTTGAGCGCGATGCCAGTGATTCCACCTGGGAATTCTAACATCTCGTTAAGTTTTACCTCACTCAAGCCTTCAATGCGGGCGATGCCGTCGCCGATTTCGCGGACGATGCCGACATTGGTTTGTTTGGCTGAGTTGCTTTTGATAGCGCTGATTTTTGATTCGAGTTCGAGGACGATATTGCTCATGAGTCTTAGGAATTAGGATTGTTTGATTGCTTCGAGACGGGATTTGATACTGCCGTCCCAAACATTGCTGCCGAGTTGGATGCGAAGTCCGCCGATGAGATCGGGGGTATGATGAAATTCCGCCGTGATGCGGCCGAATTTTTCTGTGAGGTTGGCTTGGATCTCACGGGCTTTGATTTCAGTGAGTGGGGAGGCGCTTTGAATTTTGGCGTGATATTTGGATACCTCCAAGCGCACCAAGCGAGCCAGAAACTTCAGCATCTGAATGTAGTTTCTTGGTTTTTTAGCGGCGATTTCGTCAAAGATGGATCTCAAACGGTTCTCGTCAAGGCGACCATCGACATGGGCCATGTCGAAAAGGTCTTTGGATTGGCGGCGTGCTTCGCGGCTCAGTTTCATGTTAGGATATTAGGCGGCGAGTTGATTGGTCGTCTCGCTGGCGAGGCGTTCTTGGTCGGCTGGAGTGAGGATCTTGCCGACAACTTTCGATGTGGTATTCACGACCAAGTTCACCATTTCTTTTTTCACTTCGGCGACCATGCGAGCCTGATCGAGTTCCACAGTCTCACGGGCTTTGACGAGAATGTTCTCTGCATCGCGTACGGCTTGTTGGATGTTTTTCTGAGTTTGAGATTCGCTAGCGAGACGGCCTTCGTCAATGATGCGCTGGGCGTCAGCATTCGCTTTGCGAAGGATCTCTTGGCAGCGGGCTTCGGACTCCGCAAGTTGCTTCTTGATTTTGGCTGCGTTCGCTTGCCCTTCCTCGATGGTTTTTTTGCGCTCTTCAAAAATCGCAATAATAGGTCCAAAAGCAAATTTCTTTAGAACGATATAAACAATAAGAAAAAGGATAACCTGGGCGATAAATTTCGGCCAAGTGACTCCGAAAGTTATTAAAAGTTGAGTAACGGATTCCATTTTGATTGGTGATTGAGATTGGTCACGATTGTGCAATCTGAAGCCGGAAGGGTTTGCACCTATCCGGCCTCAGATGCAATTTGATTAACGTCCTTGGAAGGCGAGAATCAGGGCGTAAATGGCAATAGCCTCTGCGAGAGCCATGCCGATAATGCCAAGAGTCATCACTTTTCCGAAAGCGCCAGGGTTGCGACCCACTGCGGATACGGCGCCGAATCCGATAAGACCGATGCCGATGCCAGCTCCTGCGCCGGCTAATCCGAGTGTGAAACTTCCTGTGATCCCGCCTGCAACTGAAGCGGCTTCTGCGATGAGTTGTGGTAACATTATTTTTTTGGTTTGGTTTTTTTTCTAGCGCCCGCAGTCATGCCACGGTCCCGCCAGAAAAAGGGTTAGTGGCTCTCTTCCTCGTCATGAGAGGTGGAAAGCTGGATGTAAACTGCGCAAAGGAGCATGAATACAGCGGCCTGAAGGAGGCCAACAAGAAGTTCTAGAAAGTAAAATGGGATAGGGATTGATACGGACATCAAATAACTTGCCCAATCGGGAAGCTGTAATTGCTTTCCTAGAGTGATCATGGATGTGAGGAGGGTTTCACCGGCAAACACATTTCCAAATAGACGTAATGACAAGGAAACAGGGCGAAAGGCCATGGAAATGATTTCAATGAGGCCTACAAATAGAAAGATCGGGATTAATACCAATGCCATAATACCCGACAGACCGCCTTTAACTCCAAAAATGTGGACAAAGAAATTCTTCACTCCCACTTCGGTGAGTGACCAGTAAAGCCAAAACACCATGAACACAGCTGACATCGCGAGCGTCATGTTGAGATCGGCGGTGGCGGGACGGAGGAGAGGGGCTGAAACCTCAAAACCATGTACGCCCATGTGCCCCCAACCAATGGAGCCTACGCCAGGAAGAAGCCCAAACCAGTTTGATACGATAATGAATATGAAAAGAGTCGAAAGAAGGGAAAACACTCGAGCGATCATGTGTGTGCCGACGATTCCTTCGAGCATCTCATAGAGTCCGTGAACAAGAGCCTCAAAGAAGTTTTGAGTCGGACCTGGCACGATCGTCATTTGACGGGTTGCTTTTCGTGCAAACCAAATGATCAAACCAGCCACAATAGAACTTACGAAAATCGAATTAGAAAACCAATCAAAGAAGGGGATTCCTTTCTCGTCCGTAAAAATGGATGGAGCATCGAGCGAAAGTGCAGAAGCGATAAAATAAATGGAAAGCATGAAACTTTGTCAAAAAATGGATTTCTTCCCCTATATGAAATGACCTGAAAGTAGGATTGTCAGATTATCTATAGGTTGCGGAGGCAAATTTCATATCACAATGGAGAACGAACGCAACTCAAAAGACAATAATCGCATCTGAACGGAGGGTCATTTACTGGGGCGACGTTGAATGAGGACGCGAAAGGCTTCGCCCGCCTCGAGGAAATGCATGGGGAGTAATCCAGCAGCCCCTTGTTCTTTCAAAAAGGCGAGGAGCGTACTGCTGGTCTCGGTAGACCATCCCAGATCGGTCCCCCATTTTTCGAGGTCAGTGAAATTCACGTCCGCGGTCATGTCGCAGAAGCCGGGGTTTTGAAAAACATCGTTGCCGCTTAGGCGTTGCTGGACAGCGTATCCACGTAGTGAGCCTGCAGGTCGTCGATGATAAAGCGTCTGCGACAGGTCACCATAATCAATCGTGAAAATGGCCCCCGACATCCAATGCGGGGCCCAGGCTTCCTGCCAGCGGCGATAGCTTTGGTGGATCTCGACCCGCTGACCAATTGGATGGGGATGGTCAAAAACACTCGATTCCGGGAGAGTGGCGGTGACGAGTTGCTCCGAGATTCTTCCATCCGCGATACGGAGATGGAGCTCCATCCAGCCATGCTCTGTTTTCTGAAAAATGTGACAAGGGAAGGCGTCGGGGAGTTCGTTCGAGAAGATGTGGGCGTGTCCATTTGTTGCCTGGAGCCCGGCTTCCACGCTGTCATGCCAGACGACACTTAATCCACGAAGGTGTTCCATTTGCTTCGCGCGTAGTGGGGCGGAGATTTCGACAATGTGGTAGGTCGTGCGCAATCGTGTCCACCAGCCAAGGCGGCAAAGGATGTCCTTGGCGAGTTCGCCGTTTCCAGCACCAATCTCGATCACATGCCGTGGGTTTTCTTTTTTGATCCAAGCCGCTACTCCGAGTGATAGCGAGGAGTCGAGTGTCGCCCAGGTTGAGAAGTCGCCACGGCGGCCGACGGTGCGAATCCGGGAACTATAGTATCCGAATGAGGGATGGTAGAGGGCCTCTTGCATGAAGCGCTCCGCCGACACTGTGCCGCCGAGTTTCTCCTGCAAATCGAGCAGGTATGCCCCGGCGTTGCTCAAGGCGCAGTGAGGCGCTCCTCCTCGGTGACGAAATCTTGCCACTTCGCTTTGAAGTCAGGTTCGTATCGTTGATCCTGAAAATCCGTCATCATCTCGCGGTGCTGCACGATCTTCGCTAAGCGTGGTAGTATTTCTTGATAGACCTCGCGAAGGATGCGCAGTGCTCCTGGTTCCCGATCCCAGAGCAACGCGTAGCTCTGCGTGAATTCCGAAGCGTAGTTCGGTTCGGCTCGATCGCCTGGGAACCACGTGCTGCGAGAGGGTTCATCCAACTCCAGAAGCATCGGCGCGATGTAAATATTGCGAAGGGTACCCTCGATGTATTTCTCGCGAGCCAAGGCCTCCTGTCCCTCGAGTGAGGCGGTGATAGCCCATCCAAAAAGGAACGAGGGTTCCTTGAAATCGCGCGGATAGGTCTCCGCGTAATTTTTGAAATAGAGGGAGGCTTTTTCCGGCGACTCCGCCAAAAGGTGAAGCATGGGAATCAAAAATCGGGTTCCTTGGTTGTCTGAGGGATTGCAAATCAGAAGGTCCTCCAGCCCAGTCGCGGCCTCAGCGAATCGCGAGAGATGCCAATCCGTCATGGCTCGGCCATAGATGGCCCTCAAGTAAGGACGTGTGTCTTTATCGATCCACCAAAGTGTCGAGGGATCGTTGCGCCGCTCTCCTTCACGCTGGATGATCTCTTCGTAAGCCTCGCGACACGCTTTCCAATTCGCACTTTGAAATTCCATGTCAGCCAATTCGATCCTCGCCACCGAGCAGTCGGGATCCTTCGCCAGAGCGAGATTCAAAAGGCTTAGTCGCTTGGATTGCGAGCGGACCCGTAGGGCAGTACGAGTGAGGCCCCATGCGACTTCGCGAGGTGAGGGGGGTGGGTTGTCTCCGCGGTCGGCCTGCAATACTACCATACGAGTGACATGCTTGAGATCATCGGGCGCACTTTTATCACCAGCTTGAAAGCGGATTTCCAATTTGCATTCGGTGGAGAATTCTTTCCAGGCTTCGTGATCCCAATCGGGGCTTTCGGGGATCGCGAGGTGATCTGGCGGCGGGGTTTTGTCGAAAATCTTGTAGAGCGTGGTCTCGATTCGCGCCTGATCGAGTTCCTCCATGATCTCTGGCGGGGCGACGGGAGTGCCTGTGCGGTCGCAGATGACGACCAGCGTGGGGATAAACCAATCCTTCCCCACTGGCGCGGGAACGGATTCCTCAAGGTCGATCCAATACAGATACCAGATATTTTTGGGGACTTTGAGCGCTTGAATCATGAGCGCCAGTTGATCTCCAGACGTTGCTTGCGGCCGAATCGGTCATGGTAGAAAATCTCTTTATTCTGGGCACCGTATTCGTGGACCATCCGTGTGACCTTGACGTCAAAGCAGCAGTATTTTGCGATCTCGAGCATTTTGCCTTCACGCCACCAGCGTATGGCCTCCAGACCCTCCGCGGTTTTGCCTACGCCGAGTGTGCCCATGGCAACATCGTCGAGTTTGAGGCGATGGCCCGCGGATTTTTCTATTTCCACCAAAAGATCGAGAGTCACCAAGGCATCGGGAAGCGAGAGGATCGTGTAGCCCATGAGAACTTCATAATCGAAGCGAATCACGTTGTAACCGACGACCAGATCAGCGCGCTGAAGACGCTTAATAAGGGCGTCGGCTTGGTTTTCGCCAAAAATCTCATAACGCTCATCTTTCGTGCTGTAGGTCACACCAACGGACATTCCCATCTCGTGCTTTTTGTCCCAACCGCCTACGTCATTCGCGGTCCGCTGGGTCTCAAGGTCAAAGTAAACTATGTCCATTACTCTAGCGGGATCGGGCACACCAATCAGCGTTGAAGCTTACTGTCGAGCATGCCGACGATCTGACGAGTCTTCTCGTCTGCTTCCATCCGCTTTTTCACGAGTTTGCAGGCGTGGATGACCGTGCCGTGATCTTTTCCGCCGAAGGCATCTCCGATATCGCAGAGCGAAGAACTTGTATGCTGGCGGGAGAGAAACATGGCGATCTGTCGAGGGAAGGCGATGTTGGCTTGCCGACGTTTGCTGGTCATATCCGCTAACCGCACATCGAAGTGCTCAGCCACGCGGCGTTGAATCGCATCGATCGTGATGGTCTTGCGCGCTTGCTCCTGGAAAATGTCCCGCAAGAGATTCTCGATAGCCTCTTGAGTGATGGGTTTATCGCTCAGGGATGTATAGGAGGCCACACGCATGAGAGCCCCTTCGAGGCGACGAACATTGTTGCGGATTTTGTCCGCAAGAAATTCAATGATCCAAGGCTCCAGCTTGAGATTAAGGCCTTCGGCCTTGCTTCGCAGAATCGCGATGCGTGTCTCGGTATCCGGTGGTTGGATTTCGGCCGTCATCCCCCACTCGAATCGGGAGACCAAGCGATGCTCGAGCTTTTCAATCTCACTCGCCGGGCGGTCGCTCGAAAGAATGATCTGCTTATGGCCGTCATGGAGAGCGTTGAACGTGTGGAAAAACTCTTCTTGCGAACGTTCCTTACCCGCAAAAAATTGGATGTCGTCAATAAGAAGGACGTCGGCCTGACGGTATTTTTTGCGGAATTTGACGAGTGTGGCGTGCTGGATGGCGTCAATGAACTCGTTTGTAAATTGTTCGCTGGAAAGGTAAACGATCTTGGCTGACTTGTTGGTTGCCTGCACCTGGTGACCGATCGCATGGAGCAGATGGGTCTTGCCCAATCCGCTCACACCATAAATGAAAAGCGGATTGTAGGTCGTCGCTGGCGACTTCGCCACCGCCAAGGCGGCCGAGTGGGCGAACTCGTTATTCGAGCCCACTACGAATGCCTCAAAAGTATTTCGCGGATTCATCGCTCCAGCCAACGTGGCAGGAGCTTTCTCTCTTGGAGCCTTGGGGGTCGTCGCCGCTGGACGAGGCGAGATCTCCACCTCGTTCGAAGACGTGAATTCCACGTTGGTTACACCGGGCAAGGTCGCTTGGACAGATTCCTTCACGATCGGAAGATAGTTGCTCTCGATGAAAAATTGGTGAATCGGATTGGGAACACACAATGTTACCGTGTCGCTGGACAGCGCTGCGATTCGGACGCCAGAAAACCAACGGTCGAACCCATCGGAGCTCACTCTATCGCGGATCCGTTTGGAAATTTGTTCCCAGCTATCGATTTGTGATTTGATCATTTTTATTTACGCGGGGGATGCGAAGTGTCGTTAAGAAGTGGAACGCCTTTTGGCAATCCGTGCAAGCTGGATGCGCTCCTAGCAAATGTCGTTGTCGCTCTACAATCCCTGCCGAAGCATGGCAAAAACGAAATTGATATTTGGGGTAGAAAGTTATTCACAAGTTATACACATCCTGTCAGTTGGCTAACGAGACAGGATTCACACAATAAAATTTTCAGCTCCCTTGCTCAAGAAAAAAGAGCTTTTTTGGGCGATAAAAATTTCTCCTTTTCGGGGATATTTTCTTGACCCCTTCGGAAGTCCAGCATGCATGGGCATTCCGGCGGCAGTGTTAATTTCGAGTTTGAGAAAAAGTCACCGCTGGGATGACAGTTTGGAATCACCAAAGCGATTTCGGCGGCGGTCGAAATCAGAAAAAAGAGGGGAAGTGCTCGGGGTGGGACTCGAACCCACATTCCTTGCGGAACCAGATCCTAAGTCTGGCGCGTCTGCCAATTTCGCCACCCGAGC
>CAMDOJ010000058.1 GCA_945903555.1 Chthoniobacter flavus | reverse complement strand
ATCCCAAAAGTTTTAAAAAAACCATCCAGCAAACTGTCGAAGGGAATGAGGCGTTCCAAGCGAAACACTCCCTTTCCTTGGTGTAGGAATCGAATGGTTTTATCCGTCTGGCGCTTGAGGCGTTTCGCGTAAAGGCGATCTCCGAGGCGTCGCCGTAGCGACAGCAGATCGGAATCCCGTTTTTCCGAAAGGGGGCTCAACGGGGTTGCGCGACTGGCTTGGAATCGTCTGTTTCTGGAGGTTGCTGAGGCCTGAAAGTGCCAGACAGATCTTGCGTCTCCCAACGCTTCTCATAGCGCAACGGAGTAAACACACCCGTCGAACCATCCTTCTGCAAATACACTTCCGCCGTCCGCTGCCAGTCACAGGATTCCTCGTTGCCATAAAGCGTACCGTCTTTTAATCGAGCGCGTATTTCGGCACGCAGTTCCTTCGATGTGGCGGTTGAAGGCGCTGTAAGATGGAGCGACCGAAGTCGAATTTGGTTTTGCTTCAGCATTTGCGGTTGCAAAAACACGAACGCACCCAACGGCACTTTTGCCGTGGTACGAAGATTACGCAGGGTCAAAAAAGTGGAGTCTCCGACCTTCGATGCCCATGCCTCGAAATGATATTCCGCGCTGGCTCCCTTTTCCGAATGCGTAATCTGAACTCGATACAAATCGTGATCAGCTGGCGTGACAAGTGCGCGCGAGGTAGCTCCCGTTTTATCCGTCCGCTTCCACTCGCCAAGGAACCATGAGTTCACCGACTCCGATGGACCCGAGGTAAGAGGCTTCTCAAATAAACACCCACCCAGAAAGAAAGGAGCGAGAAGCAGAACTAAACGCAGAAAAAAGCTCATCCCTGCGCTATATCCGAGTCCCGTCTGGAATGACACTGTTTTTCGGCACGACCACGATGCCGTCCCGAATGTAATATCCGTCGCCATCGAAATTTTCGGTTTCGGATTTAGGAGTGATCACCACGCCATTTCCGATGCGGGCATTCTTGTCGATGATCGCCCCCTCGATGCAACAATTCGTGCCTACGCCAATCAAAGGAACTCCTGCGGGACGCACGTCATCAAGCGACTCATAAAGATCCGCCCCCATCATCACCGTATTCTTGAGAGTCGAACCCGTGCGCACAATGCTGCGAATGCCAATGACGCATCGATCCAGCGTCACATTGCCCAAAATGCATCCGTCAGAGATCATGGCTCGGTTCACTTTGGCGCCATCAATCATGCTGGCTGGCAAGCAGAGGGGTTGAGAGTAAACTGGTGATCCTGGAACGTAGAAATTGAACCTTGGATTGTTGTCGGCCATTTCGAGGTTGGCGTCAAAAAACGATCGGATGGTTCCGATGTCTTCCCAATAACCTTCGAAGATGTGGGCCATCACCTTCCGATTTTGAATCGCGGAAGGGATGATGTTTTTACCGAAATCCACAAGATCGTTGTCGAGGCTGGAAATGAGGGCTTCCCGATTGAAGACGTAGATACCCATCGAGGCCTGAAAAAGTTCTTCTTGGCCGGTATGTCCTATTTGGCTGAGTAATTCGCTAGGGATACGAAGCGAGTCGATCACCGCAGGGTCCTTGGGTTTTTCGACAAAGCGCGTGATACGGCGATCGCTGTCGGTGGCCATGATGCCAAATCCGGGGACCGCCTTGCGCTCGACGGGAATCGTTCCGATGGTGAGGTCCGCGCCGGAGTCAATATGCTGGCGGATCATCTGGCGGTAATCCATGCGGTAGAGTTGGTCACCGCTGAGAATGATGAAATACTTGCAACGGTGCTCGAGGAAATACCTCATGTTTTGACGAACCGCATCCGCCGTGCCCTGATACCATCGCGCGCCTTCAGGCGTTTGCTGGGCGGCGAGGATGTCCACGAAGCTTGGAGTGAAGTTATCGAATTTGTAACTCTCGTTGATGTGCGTGTGCAACGAGGCGCTATTGAATTGCGTGAGAATATAAATCCCACGCAGGCCAGAGTTCAGGCAGTTGCTGATCGGGATGTCCACCAAGCGGTATTTGCCGCCGAGCGGAACGGCTGGCTTGGAGCGCTCTTTGGTGAGCGGGAAAAGACGTGATCCCGCGCCGCCACCCATAATGATGGCTAGGGTGTCGGACTTGAAGGAGGAGGAAGGTTGGACAGTCATAGGCGTTCCAAGCTTGCGTGGATAGTTGGGCGATGTCACGTTACTTTTATGTGTGGAATTGTTGCCTATATCGGACACTCGAATGCTCTGCCCGTTCTCATGGACGGTCTGCGCCGCTTGGAATATCGGGGCTACGACTCCGCTGGCGTGGCCATTTTTGATGGTGGACAGATCCACCTCCGCAAGTCCGTCGGTCGCATCGCAAATCTGGCCGAAGAGATCGAAAGGAATCCCGTTTCGGGCTCAATCGGCATCAGCCACACCCGCTGGGCCACACATGGTGCGGTCACCCGCGAAAATGCCCACCCCCATACCGACAAATCTGGCCGACTCCATCTGGTCCACAACGGGGTCATCGAGAATTATCAAATCCTGCGCGATCAGTTGATCGAGCGCGGACATGTTTTCCACTCCCAGACCGATACCGAAGTCCTCGCCCACCTTGTCGGGGAAGCCTTTGATCGCGCTACGTCGCGAAATGTAGCGTCCCTCGTTGAGGCCCTTCGTCAAGCCCTCCGACAAGTCGTCGGCACCTACGGCATCTCTGTCGTTCACGCCGATGTCGCGGACGTTATTATCGGCGCCCGCCGCGGAAGTCCGCTCGTGTTGGGCATTGGAAAAAATGAACACTTTCTGGCCAGTGATGTGAGCGCCATTGTGGCCTACACTAGGGACGTCGTTTATCTCAATGACTACGAGATCATCGCCCTGCAGGCCGAAGGATTTGAGATCACGACCGTCTCGGGCAACGGTGCCGACTACCAAGTTAGCAAAGTCGAATATTCCGCCGATTCCGTCGATAAGGGTCACTATCCGCACTACATGCTCAAGGAAATCCACGAGCAACCGAACAGCGTGAGAGACGCTCTGCGCGGTCGTCTTTGCCTTGAGGAAGCCACGGCTAAACTCGGTGGATTGAACATGTCGAACGCCGACCTTCGCTCGGTGGATCGCATTGTTCTCGTCGGCTGCGGTACCGCTTTTCATGCGGCACTGGCAGGCGAATACCTCATCGAATCCCTCGCCCACATCCCCGTGGAATGCGAGTTCGCAAGCGAGTTCCGTTACCGCAATATCCCGCTCGACCGCGACACGTTGGTCTTCGTCGTAAGCCAGAGCGGCGAAACCGCAGATACCCTCGCCGCGCTGCGGGAGAGCCAGCGCAAGGGCCACCGCACCCTTGGCATTTGCAACAATGTCGCCAGCACGATCGCCCGCGAAAGCGATGGCGGCGTCTACATGCACGCCGGTCCTGAGATCGGCGTGGCGGCCACCAAATCCTTCACCTCGCAGCTCACGATTTTTGCTCTTCTTGGATTGCTGCTCGGGCGCATCCGCCACCTCTCTCACGGCGAGGGGCTCGAAATCATCGCCTCAATGGAGAAACTGCCGGATCTCGTCGCACGAACCCTCCTCCTCGATGCGCAGATCGCCGCGATTGCGAAAAAATACGCCCACTCGAAAAGCTTCCTTTTCATGGGCCGCCAAGCGCAATTCCCGATCGCCTTGGAGGGCGCCCTCAAGCTCAAAGAGATCAGCTACATTTCCTCTTCCGGCTATCCTAGCGCAGAACTCAAACACGGCGTCATCGCTCTCATCACCGAGGAAGCCCCCTCGATCTTCATCGCTCCGAGAGATGCGGTCTTCGAAAAAAACATCAGCAACATCGAGGAAGTCAAAGCACGCAAAGGCCCCGTCATTGCGATCGGAACGGAAGGCGACACCGCCCTCGCAAAAATCTGCGATGACGTGATCCTCATTCCCGATTGCCCTCACTACCTCACCCCCATCCTTTCGGTGATTCCCTTGCAACTCCTCTCCTACCACATCGCGGTCGAGCTCGGTTGCGACGTGGATAAACCCCGCAACCTCGCCAAAAGCGTCACCGTCGAGTAAAAGGGCATTTCAAGAATATTGGTCGTTTTTTTAGACGAAAATCACCCACTAAAACGTCCTATCCCCAGATGCAAAAAATAATCACAGGGTTTGCGGTCGGATGGTTTCATTTCAAACCGGCTAGGATCTTTACCGCTTTAGCGATTCTGTGTTTTTGCCAAATCGGTAACGAGCTGACTGCTGCCGATATCGTTGCCGAAGGCCTCATTCTTCCATCCCGCTCCGTTTCCCTGAGTCTACCGGTCGAGGCCGTTTTGCGTGAACTCAAGGTTCAAGAAGGGGCCTTGGTTTTGAAGGGGGACATCTTAGCCATTCTTTACAGCCCCGTAGAATCTTTAGAAAAAGAACGCGCAGCCAAGCAACTCGATCTCGCCGAATTCATGCTCGGAAACAGTGAAAAGTTGCGATCCAACGCCATCATCAGTGAAGAAGCCGCAAGGCAAAAAAAACTCGACTGCGACATTGCTCGCATCGAAGCCCGGCGAGCTGAAGCCGTTCTTCATGAAAAAACTCTCTATGCCCCATTCGACGGTTTCGTTCTTCGCATCTTGAAGGAACCCGGTGAAACGGTGGGCCGGGTGGACAAGGTCATCGATATCGTCGACATCAAAACCCTGCACGCGGATGCCTATCTGGAGGGAGAATGGAAAGAGCGCCTCAATGAAAAAACGAAATCCACCCTTGAAATTCCCTCGATGGGAGGAAAAAAAATATCCGCCACGATCGGCATGGTCGATCCCGTTGTCGATCCATCCAGCGGACTCTTTCGCGTGAGGCTCCTTGTACCAAACCCCGATATGTCGATCCCTTCTGGAATCCCTGCCAAGATCACATTTGAGCTTTAAACTACTTCATGCCCGCGCTTATTCCCATTTTTCTTACACCCGCGAATGCCAAGTTGCTTGAGGCACTTTGGAACGACCACTCCGGTGCTGTTCATGCGATGCTCATCGCCTACTGTGGAAACCCAAGCGACGCCGGCGACATCCTTCAAGATCTTTTTCTTCGCCTGAGTCGCGATCCCTCGACACTGGCAACCATGAAGTCACCACGGGCATTCTTAATCGTGTCAGCGCGCCGACTTGCAATCGACCTTGCCCGCAAACGCTCAGCCGAGCTCAGGCGCCAAGAATCTCCCGAAGCCATCGACAACTTTCACCCCGCACCATCGACTCCACTCGCAGACAAAGACCTCGTGAATATCATCAACGCTGCCCTCCAAAAACTGCCAACGGATCAACGCTCCGTTATTAAATCCAAAATGATTGAGGGAAAAACATTGGCCGCTATCGCCGAAGAGCAAGGAATCCCACTCAACACAGTAGCCAGCCGATTAAGATATTCTTTAGACAAACTTCGCAACGAGCTTCGTCCCCACTATGAACATATGAAAAATCCTAACGCCCATTCTTCCAATTCTTCCGAACGCCTCATCAAACCTCTCGAGCCCAAACGCGTTCCCAGCGTCGCCCCAGGCCTCGAAGGAGTCGCCGCGATGGCAATAGATGATTTTGAAGACAACTCCGTTTTTCTGCCGCCAGAAGAAACATCATCGTCTGGAGATATTGAAACTGCAGGATGCGACCCTGGCGGCAACGCTTGGGAAAACATGTTCACGCCTATCGCAGTTGAGCTTCCTCAAGATGATACTGAAAATACTGGCGAACCAGATATTATCATTGAGGAGAACACGGACTTCGAATTGGTCGACAACGAGCACCTCGCAACCGATGAATCCCTAGAATTAGTGCCTGCAGGAGAATTTCCTGAAGTAGCCATTTGCGAACTCCCTCCGTCGGTCGTTGAAAATCTCGAAGAACCGATCATCATCACATGCGAACCTTTCCCCTTCCTTGAAACGGTCGACCTTCCAGTAGAAAATCCGGAATCCATCGACTTTTCCGAACTAAATACCCAAGAAATCCTTGAGCAAATTTTCGAAGGGGAGCTTGAGATCGTAGACGAGACCTCTGATGGGAATACCGAAGATAATATCGATCTCGATGAAAATGAGGGTTTAAGCCTTAGTGAATACAATGATTATCTTCAGACGGAATACGATATTTTCCTAACCGTAAATCCCAATTGGATCACCGAAAACTCCGGCGGCGACATTCAACTTCAAGTCATCACGCCAAGCCAATACGCCGAAATCGAATTCTCCGATCCAGGTGCTGCCCAATCTTTCGATGCTTGGTTTTACAATAATTACTTAGCACCTTATGAAAATCTGGAGCCAGTTGAGGGTGGGTCGCTTAACCTAGCTGGACAACCCCACGATCACGGCACGCTTCTTACAACGGATCAACCTGACAGAACAGGAATAACAGGAATACCAGAAGCTTGGTGGAGAGGTGGCAATGTCCAGCTTTCCGATGGTGGAGAGATTGCTTACAAAGCTGACAGCGTCTCTTTTGATCAAGAATCAACGCCCCTTGTGGTGGCTGATAGCGGAACACTTGACGAGAACCAACCGGTCACCGAAAAATTTACTGCGGGAGAGGAAGCTAGCATTTTAGCGAACAACCAAACCTTCGCTCCGGACAGCTATCAATTCACCACGGAAGTGGTTGATTCATATCAGGAAAATAATACTTCCACAGTGACACCGTCTGGTGAGGCAGTCTCCAAGACCGCTATCGAACAATCTGTTTCTCATGTGATTCAACCCTCTCCTTTCTCGTCCGTAGTTCCAATCGTGAGCGGATCAGAGGAAGCCATCGATTCTGTCTCAAAAGATCAGTCGATGTTTACCGAAAATACAAAGACCTCCTTTGCTGCGGTTGACTTGCCGATCCTAGTGGAAACCAAAACAGCTCTCGCTCCAGAGGAATCTCACATGAGTGATGACATTGTTTTTGTGGACGAAGCCCCAGCAGCACCGCACGATCAAGAAGAGATTATGGAATCAGGCGACCTTTCAGCTTCGATTGCCTCACAAACCGCATCCGCGGCTCTGACAGGAGCATTCGTACTCGGATCTACTACGCAAACGCCCTCGGTGCGGGGTAATCCTTCGCGATTCAGCAAATCCCTGTGATTTGCGCCGTTGAGGGATGCCCGACCGATGTCGGTTGAGTTGGGAGCCTTGGTTTGCTAGTATAGCAAGGTAGTAATGCAACCCGTATCCGCTCCCTCGCTGAAAAACCCAAGCTCTTCGCTCCACCCGAGTGCCACCAAGACCCAAATGGATCTTCTGTGTCGCCTACTGGGCGCGGATGGATCGGGTGTTTGGGTGCGTGGCACGCAAGCGGATACACTTCGCCTTGCATGGTCCCAAAGTCTCATAGACGCCATTCCAGAAAAGTTCGAAAAATGGGATTCTTTTTTGCGGAAATGCCTTACGAGAGCCGTGTCAAAAAATGCGCCATTTCTGGCTTCTCAACCGGGCATGCCGGAGGGGCGCGGCTTTTTATTCATTCCCTTCGGAACCTTGCCCGAAGGAGTAGCCGTATTTGCTGGGCCAACAAGCCTGTGGAACCTTTTTCAAAGTGCCCGCGGGTCCATCCTGTCAGCCCTTGATCTCATTCGCGAAGACACCCCTGCGACCAATATCGATCCAGCGATTGTAGCCCAACTGGCTAGCGCTCTTTTCCGATCCCGTTCCCCCGAGGGAGCCGCCGCAGCTAGCGCAGATTTTCTATGCGAAAGATTTGGGGCTTCGAGGGCTTCCCTTTTTCACGTTCTCAAAAAAACACCAAAGCTCCTAGCCTGCTCCGGCGCACGTCAGATCGACACTCGAAGCCCCATGGCCGGCGATCTTGTAAAAAAGATGTCGACCCTTATGACTGGATCACCCATTCCTGATTGTGTTGGCGGGCTCCTTTCGATTTGGACGGACGATTCCGCATCGGGGGCAGTGGGGGTGCTGATCGAAAAACCCAAGAACCCTGAGCAGGTCGGCACCTTGCTGGGGCAAGTTGCCTCAATGACATCACAATCTATCGAGTCAAAGCGGAACAAACTGTCTTCGTCGCTCTGGCCTGCTAACCGAACGTCTACGGAGACACGGCACCGAAACTTGAAGACGAGAATTCTACTTATCGGAGTCGGCGCTTTTATTCTTTTCCTGCTGGCTCGCCCAGTTTCACACACCATCGCTGGGACGTGTGAGCTTGTTCCTTCCGCAAGATCCATGGCTATTGCACAAGCTGGGGGCCAAATCACATCTGTACTCGTAAGAGAGGGCGCCGCAGTCAAAGCCGGGCAAGCCCTGTTTCAAGTCGAGGATGCAACATTGCAATCCGCCCTCAAGTTTTCCCGCCAACAATTCGCAAAAGCGAACTCGGAATCAAGACGATGGCAGGAGGAAGGAAATATGAAGTTGTTCCGCACCTCCGATCTCGAGCGTCAGCGACTGGAGCAGGAAGCCAAAAATATCGAAGTGGAAATCGACCGCACTACAGTGAAATCACCTATGGACGGAGTGGTAACCAGCAAGGATTTGGAACTCCATAAAGGGGAGGTCGTCTTGCCAGGAACTATGCTCTGCGAGATTGCATCCCTGTCCGATTGGGATTTGCAGATTCACATTGATGAGATGGACGCTGGTTGGCTGCACAGAGCGATCACAGAAAAAAAATCCCTTCCTGTTCGCTATGTTCTGCAGGCCCAGTCAGACCTCACACTCAATGGCAGCCTAACTTCATCCGACCAAATCAGCCAAATGGTCTACCCAGTTCAAAACAGAAGCATCGTTTTTGTGACCATACGGGGTATCGATCTTCCAGCGAAATTGCGGAGCGAATTGAGACCTGGATTTTCAGGTTACGCCAAGATTGACGGGCCGAAACGCGCATTTATTTTAAATGCTATGGAAAAGGGATTCCATTTTCTGCGGATGCGATTTCTCCTTTAACTTTAAAGGCCTATGGTTCTGAATTCGTCATCAATTGGCAACACACCGTCGTCCACCAAACGCGTGAGGGTAGCTGAACTCCGGACGGATCTGGAGGTTTCGATCGTTCCAAGAGGGACCGGCCGAGTGGCCGTCGTGAAAGACCCTCTCGCACATCGTTTTTATGAGTTGGACCCAGCCGATTTGGAAATCGCGAGACTCCTTGATGCTGCTCTTAACAAGCATGATCAGTTGGACCGTATCCGCGTGCAACTACCAGGTGTGTATGGAGAATGGAGCGACGAGGCCCTTCTATCCCGCATATCCAGAATCTCCATGGAACTCCGTGCAACCGGTCTTTCGAGGGGAACCTCACACACTTCAAGCACCAAAAAACCCCAAAATTCCCCATTTGGAACGCTGGTATCATTGGGCCGGAAATTCTCTCGCCTGCTTTTCTGGCGTTTCCGTCTTTTCGACCCGACCGCAATACTGAACGCAACAGATGGTCTGAGTCGGCCATTTTTTAAAACTTGGTTTCTTTGGTTTATTCTCCTCATTTTCGTACTCGCATTTTCCTTATTTGTAGGGCGCGGCGGCATGAAAATGTTCGATCCCGAATGGTTTGGATCGGCATCCTCGCTGGCAGCTCTTTATATCGGGATTGCGGGGCTAAAATTCCTCCACGAGGCGGGTCACGCCCTCGCTGTCAGGCGGTTTGGAGGCAGCGTGCATGAGGTCGGAATCACGCTTGTTGCGGGTCTCCCGCTCTTCCATGTGGAAGCCTCGGATTCCTATCT
>CAMDOJ010000057.1 GCA_945903555.1 Chthoniobacter flavus | reverse complement strand
CGAGCCACGCGGCATTGAGGGCCTTACTAAACAAATCAAATCCACAGCGAAGGCGTATGGTCTTTTTGAACTTGCCCGACTGGTTCTCGAAAAGTCCCCTCGCTATCTCGTGGAGTTCACTCGCAAGTCGGGTCCAGCTCTTTTCCGTTGCGAGGCTGATGGCACGATTTGGTTCAGCGAGCGGGATGCTTTAGCTCACACATTAGCTAGCAAGATAGCGGTCTTTTACACAACGGAGACCGTGACAGTGGAACCACCGAAAGGTGCCTTCCCCTACATCGCTCAGTGCGGGATGTCCGATGCTCTTATAGGGCCCCCAAATCATCACGACTACCAATCCAAGCTTCGTAAAATCCACGGCGAGCGATTTTCTAATGTGCCATTCGATGTTTACACGTCGCGTGTTCGCATGGTGCGCGAAGAAGCGATCATTCAGAAGTGGAAGGACGAGCAATGCACTCAGAGTGTCTACCACCCGATCGAAACTCCTGAGGGAGCTGAACCCATCACGCTGCAAAACCTCGCCGAAGTCGAAGCTCATTTCTTGAAAAATTACGCAGCTACGGCTGTTCAGTCGGTTGGTGATTCCTGCACGATCCCCGGTTCCGCTGCGGTGAATGATTCTGATCAAGCGATATTTGTTTTTGTTCGGCGTGAGTTGGATAATCTCATTCGCTTCCCGCTACCCATCGCTCACGTGATAGGGCAGGAACTTTCGTCGCGCGGACTGCAAATTTTCAAAGCTCACGAAAACGTGACCTACATTTCGGTGGCCCGTCCTCGACCGCTCGACCGCCAAGTAACGCCTGTCTCTGAGACCTTGGCTGCGATTTTGGACTATTTGGAAAGATCTCCGCAGCCTGCTCGCGCAGAGCAGTGGAAGTCTCTCCTAGCATTGCCCCAGTTGGCTCCAAATGGCGATGACGCCGCACGCGAGGCCGCTTTGCTTAAGGAGCTTTTCTGGCTTTTACATCAGGGACATGTGATCGACTTTGCCGCGAAGGGAATTGAAGTCGCTCGCCGCCACTCGGCACGCACACAAGAGACTCCTCCTGCCGGAGCTTCCGTGAAGAAAACTCGTCCCCAAGGTCCCGTTGCGGTGAAGCCTGTTGCTGAGCCTGTTGCTGAGCCTGTTGCTGAGCCTGTTGCTGAAGTCGAGAGAGTGGTTAGTGCCGATTCTTAAAAAGCAAGGCCCATCCTGCTAGAAGGAATAATCCCCCAATCGGGGTAATGGCGCCAAGCCAGCGCGAATTGGTTATGGCGAGAAGGTAGAGTGATCCCGAAAATATCGTGATGCCGATGGTCCAGAGGCGAACGACGGTGCCGTTCTTTTCGGTTGCCCAAAGTGAGGCTACGGAATGGGTGATGTGGTAAAAAACGGCCGTCTGCCAGATCGAGGTTGTATCATTTGCGGAAAGGATAGCCTTGAGCCCGTGGGCACCAAAGGCCCCTAGTGCCACCCCGAGAAAACCGACTACGGCTGCGATATTGATTTTTTGCATCGGCAACATGCTTGCACGGAATCCGGCGTGTCTTCAATATCGATCCCCGTGGGCACAATCATACTTTCGATTTTGGGTGGCGTCCTTTTTTGTTATTGGATGGCTTTGCGGTTCTACGCTCCGCTTCTGGAGCGTCTTCTTGGGGTCGATGCCTCTCGCCCTACGGCGGCGGTGCTGAAAAAGGACGGCAAAGATTTTCTGCCCACCAAACCCTACGTTTTATTCGCGCACCACTTTGCGGCCATCGCTGGAGCTGGGCCAATCGTTGGTCCGACGCTCGCGATGATCTACGGATTTCTGCCTGCATTGATTTGGGTGGTGGCAGGAGCGATCCTTCTCGGTGGGGTGCACGATATGGTCACCCTCTTGATATCATCTCGGGAGGAGGGGCGCTCGGTTGCGGATATCGCTCGTATCTATCTCGGCAATCGAGGCTATATCCTGATCGTTAGCTTTCTGGTCATCGGGTTGGTGATGATAACGGCCACATTTTTGAACCTGAGTGTTACGGCACTCACGAGCATGTATCCGGCGACGAAGGTGGGGATGGCTCCGCCTGCCCAAGAAGCTATTCAAGCCGCACTGGCTCTTCCGGCGGACACTATGGGGCTCCATCCCTTTGCTGGCGGAGGTGGTCTCCCGACGGTCGTCGGAATTCGCGACGGTCAACCGGTTCTGCTTGCGAGGATCGGCGGGATTGCTTCAACGAGCGTTCTTTTTATTACTTTTTGCGCTCCGGTGCTGGGATTTCTGATCTATCGGATGCGGGCCGCTGCGTGGATCAATTATTCGGTGGCGGCTTTATTGTCGGTAACCTCGGTCGTTTTGGGTTTTTATCTGCCGGTGATTGTTTCGCCGGACGTGTGGCGGTTTCTGATGACTCTCTATGTTGTGCTGGCATCGGCGATTCCCGTTTGGCTACTTCTCATGCCGAGGGATTTTGTGAATGTGCAAATTCTCTATGCAGGGATGCTTGCTGTGGTCGTGGGGTTGGTGGTGGCGGCGGTGAGCGGAAGGTTTCCGGAGATCCCTGCCGCACCTCAGAATCTCGCCGAAACGATCCCTCTTTGGAATCTCGAGTCCGGCCTTCAATATGTCGGGGTCCTCTGGCCCATGCTCCTCATCACCGTCTCTTGCGGTGCCATAAGCGGATTTCATTGTCTCGTGTCCAGTGGCACGAGTGCTCGCCAACTTGCTGACGAACGTGATGCGCGAAAAGTTGGATATATGGGGATGCTTCTGGAGTCCCTGCTTGCCGTGAGTGTGATTCTCACCCTGCTCATCGGTTTGGATTGGTCGAGCTACCAACAAATCACCTATGGAGAAAAAAATCCGATCCTCGCATTCGCTCTCGCCACGGGCAGTTTGGTGAATCTGGCATTCGGTTTGCCTGTGTGGAGTGGGACGATTTTGGGCATCCTTCTTTTGGAGGGTTTCGTTGTCACATCGTTGGATGTCGCCGTTCGACTGAATCGCTATTTACTCGAGGAAGTGTGGAGATTTCTTTTTAAAAAACCGCCCGCGATTTTTCTCAATATCTGGTTTAATACGGGGCTGTGCGTGGCGCTTATGTTTGCGCTCTCCCGCTCCAACTCTTTGCCGGTTCTGTGGCAGGTCTTCGGTTCCGCGAATCAAATGATGGGGGCGATGGCGCTGCTGGTTGCTGCGGTTTGGCTACGCGATCACGGGCGGAGGTCGGCCTTCGTTCTCATTCCAGCCATCTTGATGTTCATGACGACCCTTGCGGCGACGGGGATTTCGCTGAACGTGAATTATCAATCCGGCAACTGGGCGCTTGTCATTGCCTGTTCGGTATTGATCTGCCTTGCGGTGGGGGTCGCCTGGATCGGCGGGCGCATCCTTCTGCATTCCCCTCGCTTGGTGAAAAAATCAGGCGTTTGAGAATCAATCTCCTTTGTAGGAGCAGCGAGCGCGCGGAGTTTCGTGAATCACGATTTCGGCGAGGCCGGGCAATTGGGGATCGAGTTTTTTCCAAAGCCAGCCAGCCATCAGCTCGATCGTGGGGTTTTCCAATCCCGCGATATCGTTGAGGTGAGAGTGGTCGAGTTGCTCCACAATCGGTCGCATGGCGGCACTAATGAGGGCATGGTCATAAAACCATCCGGTCTCCGGATCCACTTCGCCCTCGACGGAAATCTCGATAGTGAATGTGTGGCCGTGGATACGAGCGCACTTGTGACCAGTCGGAACTTTGGGCAGACTTTGCGCGGCTTCGATGATGAAATCTTTGGTGAGGCGAACCTTCATAAGCGGGTTGTTATAGTCACTTGAGCGACTCTTCCCAGTTCAATTTCACATCATTTTGAAACGGGGGCGAAGAATTTGTCCTTGTCATGATCCAGAAGGCATGGCAATTTCCCGAGCTTCCAACAACAATAAGAAAAAATAATGGCTAAAGCAGCAAATGAAATGGAGACACTCAAGCTCCACGCAAAAGACACCGGCAGCGCAGACGTTCAAATCGCGCTCCTGACGCAACGCATTCTATCTCTCACCGAGCACCTGAAAGTCAACGCCAAGGATCACTCCTCTCGTCGCGGACTTCTCAAGCTCGTTGCCACTCGGCGCAGTTTGCTTGATTACCTCAAGCGAACCGCCAAAGTTCGTTACTCGGCGGTCCTCGAGAAACTCGACCTCCGTAAATAACGTCACTTAACTCTTGAAAGCCCCGGTCATCATCGGGGCTTTTCTCCAATTAAACACCCTGTCGTTTTTTAAAGCGACACTTCGTATCTATTACTATGTCTCATTCCGTAACCGCTCAAGCGGGTCAATCTCCTATCACATTCGAATCCGGCAAACTCGCCAAACTAGCCGACGGTGCAGTTACTGTCCGCTCGGGTGACACTATTGTCATTGTCACGGCCGTTTCCGCTACGACGATCAAAGAAGGCCAAGACTTCTTCCCTCTCACCGTCGAATACAAAGAAAAAGCTGCTGCCGTTGGTAAATTGCCCGGTGGATACTTCAAACGTGAGGGTCGCCCCACGGAGAAGGAAATCCTCACGGCACGTATGACCGATCGTCCATTGCGTCCCCTTTTTCCAAAAGGTTACCTCTATGATACCCAGGTCATCACTCTTCTCCTGAGTGCCGATGGCCAGAACGATCCCGATATGCTCTCGATTAATGGAGCTTCGGCCGCACTTTGTGTTTCCGACATCCCATTCGCAGGCCCGATCGGTGCTGTTCGTATTGGCCGTATAGGTGGGGCCTTTGTCATTAACCCAACTCACTCCGAGCGCCTCGATAGCGACCTCGATCTCGTTTATGTTGGAGATGGTGAAAAAGTCATCATGATCGAAGGCGCTGCCAACGAACTCGCTGAAGCCGAATTCACAGCCGCTCTCGATTTCGCTCGCGATGCGGTGAAGCCCATCGTTGCTGCCCAGCGTGAACTCGCCGCCAAAGTTGGCAAAGAAAAGCGCTCTATGCCGCTCTTCGAGGTGAATTCTTCGATTCTGGAAATCGCCTACCAAGTTGCCGGCGACCGCATCGAGTCCGCTCTCTATACTTCAGGCAAAGTCGCACGCAGCAAAGCGGTCGGCGCCCTGCGCGATGAAGTGAGTGCCGCTGTTCTTCTGCAATTTCCAACAGCCTCAAAGTTCGACATCTCCCAAGCGTTTGATTATTTGCAGAAAAAAGCTTTCCGCATCAGCATTCTCGACCGCAAGCAGCGTTGCGACGGTCGCGGGCTTCATGAGCTCCGTCCGCTCTCCGGTGAGACAGGTCTCCTGCCGCGCACACATGGATCCGCCCTCTTTGCACGTGGTGAGACGCAAGCTCTCGGCATCGCGACTCTCGCTCCTGCCGACGAGGCGCAAATGATTGACTCCTACGGTGGAGGTCCTGACACGAAGCGCTTCATGCTTCATTACAACTTCCCGCCATTTAGCGTGGGTGAGACTGGTCGATTTGGTGGACAGAACCGCCGTGAGATCGGGCATGGTGCCCTTGCTGAGCGCTCGATTGAGCCAGTCGTGCCAAGTGAAAAGGATTTCCCTTACGCCATTCGTATCGTGAGCGAAGTGATGGAGTCCAACGGATCCACATCGATGGCCAGCGTCTGCGCTGGCGTGCTTGCGCTCATGGACGCGGGTGTTCCGCTACGTCGCCCTGTGGCCGGTATCTCTGTCGGTCTCGTTACCGAATTCGAGGGTGAGACACTCAAACGCTACACCACGCTCACCGACATTATCGGCAGTGAGGATCACTTCGGCGACATGGATTTCAAACTCTGCGGAACAGAAGTGGGTGTCACTGGTTTCCAGCTTGATCTCAAGCTTCCCGGCATCTCGCACGAGATCATGGCTGAGGCTGTGATCGAGGCCAAAGAGTCGCGCACAAAAATCCTGGATGTCATGAATGGCATCCTTTCCAGCCCACGTGCTGAGCTTAGCCAATATGCGCCGCGTATCGAGACCATCCGAATCAATCCAGATAAGATCGGCCTCATCATTGGACCAGGCGGCAAGACGATCAAAGGCATCGTTGCCGAGACCGGTGCCGAGATCAACATCGAGGACGACGGATCCATCCATATCTACTCGAACAACGGCGAAAGCCTCAAACGAGCGAAGGAAATCATCAACGGGATGACCAAGGAGATTTCGATCGGCGAGATCTACCAAGGAACGGTCGTTTCAATCAAGGAATTCGGCGCATTCGTCGAAGTGCTTCCAGGTAAAGACGGTCTCGTTCACATTTCTGAATTGGCCGATTTTCGCGTCAATAAAGTCGAAGACGTTGTGAAAATGGGCGACTCGATTTGGGTCAAATGCGTCGGCGTCGATGACAAGGGACGCGTGAAGCTCAGCCGTCGAGCCGCAATGAAGGACCGCGACGAAGCTGCTGTCAAACAAGACTAAAAAATTCCTCTAAAATTTCCGCCCCGCCCCAAATGGGGTGCGGGCGGATTTTTTTTGACTTGGCATGATCCTTTTTTTTCGTTTCTTGCCAAACGCGCAAAAAAAAGGCACTTTTCCGTTCTAAAGTCTTCGCTTTTGGAAGGCTTGAATTGCCACATAGATATTGAATGAATACTTCTCTCCCTGCCCGCGCTAACGAGGCACTTATTGATGAACTTTACGAGCGCTGGGTCACTGATCACCGTTCTGTTGAACCAGAGTGGGCCGCGTTTTTTGAGGGTTTTGAGCTCGGTCTGGTTCGCAGTCGCAAGGCGGAAGCGCGCGAGGCGGGCCAGGGATCTTCATCGCCTCTCCAAGCTCGCGTGGATTTGTTGGTGGAAGCTTACCGTACGATTGGTCACACCGCCGCGCATCTGAATCCGCTCTCGAAATCCGCGCCGTCGATTTCCCGTTTGGAGCCTTCGGAATTTGGTCTAGGGGAAGCTGATTTGAACGAGGTGGTTTCTTCGCGAAACTTTCAGCAGGGCCGTGCGATGCCGCTCAAGGAGATGATTGCTGGGCTTCGCCAAACCTATTGCGAAACCCTCGGTGTCGAATTCACTCACATTCAGGATCCCGCCATGAGCGAGTGGGTGGCTAATCGCGTTGAGAACCGTCGAAGCGCCTCCCGTCAACTTCCAGAGGTGCACCGCGATATTCTTCGCAAACTTTATCAGGCCGAAACCTTCGAGTCTTTTATCCATACAAAATTTGTCGGTCAGAAGCGGTTTTCTCTCGAGGGTGGGGAGTCACTTATGCTTTCTCTCGACGCGATTCTTGAAGGATGCGGTTCCGCCGGCGTGATGGAAATCGTGATGGGAATGGCCCACCGGGGCCGACTTAACGTTCTGGCTAACTTTTTAAAAAAGCCCTTGGACGTCATTTTTAATGAGTTTCAGGATACGTTTGACCCGCAATTAGTGGGTGGTAGCGGAGACGTGAAATACCACCTTGGTTACCAGACGACCAGAGATGTGCCCAGCGGTCACAAGATCGAGATTCGCATGGCGGCAAACCCCAGCCATTTGGAAGCGGTTGACGCCGTCGTTCAGGGCAAGGCCCGCGCGCGGCAGCGTATATTGGAAGACACCGTGGAACGCACGAAGGTACTTCCCATCTTAGTGCATGGAGACGCCGCTTTTATCGGACAGGGTATCGTTGCTGAGATATTCAACATGTCGCAACTTCCCGGCTATCGCACTGGCGGCACAATCCATCTCGTGGTCAACAATCAGATTGGCTTCACCACGCTCCCGGCTGATGCACGCTCCACGCGCTATTGCACCGATATGGCCAAAATGGTCGATGCACCTATCTTTCACGTCAATGGCGAGGATCCGCTCACTGTGATCGAGGTCGCTCAAATCGCTCTCGAGTTCCGCCAGAAGTTCCGCCGCGATGTGGTGATCGATATTTACTGCTACCGCCGGCACGGACACAATGAGACGGACGAACCGCTTTTCACCCAACCTGATCTTTACTCGATCATCAAGGCGCACCCTCTTCTCAGCATCACTTTTGCGGCTCAAGTCTCTGCTCTCGGTACAGTCACTCCTGACGAGGCTTCCGGAATCAAGTCCAAGCTCCTGGAAAAGCTCGAAGCTGCCTTCACAGAAGTGAAAAAAAAGGACGAGTCGAAAAAAAAGAAAAGCGAATTTGCCGGCTCTACAGCGATTTTTCAACCTCCCTACTCTCACGAACCGGTCAACACGGCTATTACCGTCGCCACGCTTGACAAAGTGGCCGCGGCTATCACCACGGTACCCGAAAATTTTAACGTTGTACCGAAAATCAAAAGGACAGTCGTTGATCGTCGACTCCAAGTTTGGAAAGATGGGGGGCCTTACGACTGGGGGTTTGCGGAAGCTTTGGCATTCGGTTCTCTCCTTATCGAGGGCACTCCGGTACGTCTCTCCGGTCAAGACAGCCGTCGAGGCACATTCAGCCACCGTAATTCGGTTCTCTATGATGAGGTGACCCGCGATCGCTACTTCCCGCTGAAAAATATTTCGCCTGAGCAGGAGACCTTTTGTGTTTATAATAGCCCGCTTTCTGAGTATGCCGTGCTTGGTTTCGATTACGGTTACTCGATGGATTTTCCATCGATGCTCTGTATCTGGGAGGCTCAGTTTGGCGACTTTGCCAATGGAGCGCAGATCATCATTGATCAATTTATCGCTTCCGCTGAAGCCAAGTGGCGTAGACCAAGCTCGATTGTGATGCTCTTGCCTCACGGTTACGAAGGGCAAGGTCCCGAGCACTCCAGCGCGAGGTTGGAGAGATTTCTTCAACTCTGCGCCGAGGATAATATGCAGGTGTGTAATATCACGACGCCCGCCCAATATTTCCATGTCCTTCGCAGGCAGATCCACCGTGGCTACCGCAAGCCGCTCATCATTATGTCGCCGAAAAGCCTCCTGCGTTCGGAGGACGCGGCTTCGCGAGTGGAGGATTTTACGAATGCTCGTTTCGAGGAAATCTTGGACGATCCCACCATCAAGGATCCCAAAAAGGTGAACCGCGTGGTCTTTTGTTCAGGGAAAATTTACTACGATCTCGTTCGTGGACGTGAGGAAGCGAAGCAAACGGTGACGACAGCAATCATCCGTTTCGAACAGATCTACCCACTGCACAGCGAACGATTGCAAGCCCTATCCAAACGCTACCCCGCCACTAAGCGGTACGTCTGGTGTCAGGAGGAGCCCCAAAATATGGGAGCCTGGAATTTTATAGCTCCGCGTATAGCGGGGCTCGTTGGATCTCTCATCGGCTATGCTGGCCGGGAAGAGAGCGCCAGCACCGCCACCGGGTCTTCCGGTAAGCACAAAGAACAACAAGCCGCCCTTATCAAGCAAGCCTTTGAAGTCTAAAATCGCATGAACATCGAAGTTAAAATTCCAGCCGTCGGTGAGTCCATTACCTCCGGAGTGCTTTCCATTTGGCATAAAAAAGAGGGCGACAGCGTCTCCCGTGACGAGCTGCTCTTCACGTTGGAAACTGACAAAGTCTCACAAGAAGTGATGGCCGCTGATTCAGGCATCATTCACATTAAAGTCGCCGAAGGCCAAGAAGTGAAAATCGGCCAAGTCGTGGCCGAAATCGCGCCCGGAGAAGTGCCTGCACGATCCAAAGTCGCTGCCCCAGAGCCGGCCATGCCTGCTGCCGTGGAAAAAGCCGTAGCGGTAGCTCCAGCGTCGATCGTTGCCGTAAAGCCCGCGCCTGTTGTTTCGGCGCCTAGCGATGAATCTCGCACGGTTAGGAAAAAACTCTCTCCTCTGCGCCGCAAGATCGCCACTCAGCTTGTGATGGCTCAGCAAACAGCCGCCATTCTGACGACGTTCAAT
>CAMDOJ010000056.1 GCA_945903555.1 Chthoniobacter flavus | reverse complement strand
TTTCCAAGGATGCTTGCAACTCTCCGGAGGAGTTGATCGCGAGGGCGCAAGAGCGTGGGTTGAGCGGACTCGCCATTACGGATCATGACTCCTGCGGAGCTCACGAATATTTGAAGGGGAAGGAACTGCCAGCAGGTTTTCTTCTCATTCCCGGGGTGGAAGTCAGCACGGCCGAAGGCCATTTGCTCTGCATTGGAGCGACGCTGCCTTACATGAAAGGGCTTCCAGTCTTGGAGGTACTTGAAGTAATCAAAAAAGCGGGAGGGGTTGCCGTGCCGGCGCACCCCTTTGATCGTTGGCGGGCGGGCATACGCGCGGAGATTTTGGATAAACTCGATATCGAAGTGTTAGAAGTGTTCAATGCGGCGGTCAGTGCGCGTCGAGCGAATGAGCGGGCGCTGGCGTATGCCAAAAAACGTGGTCTCTCCATGACCGCTGCCAGTGACGCTCATCATGAATCAGCGGTGGGCGTGAGCACGACTGTCTTTGATCTTGATGAACTCACGCTTCCAGCCCTCCTAAAGGCCCTTCGATGCGGGGGGACTCCCGATGGGAATTACCTCAGTTTCGGTGAGGCAATGAAGAAAAACTTCGGAAATTGGTTCCGATTTCTCAATCGGCGTTCGATCCCAAAAACTTCTCCAACACGCTGAAATCGGCTCACGATCGCGAGCGGAGTTTCAATATTTCATCGGGGTGAATTTCTTCTGCTCCATGAGAAATTCCTCATCAGCCCCGGAGTAAAGACCGCCGAAGGTTGGAGTGGGAATGCTCTGTGTGGCGTAAATTTTGGTTGAGATAGTAAATGTGCGCCGTTCGCGAATGGCATTGCAGGCATTTTTCCAAAGGGTCGATTGCAGGCATTGGTCTGGCAGGCGATCGATAATCTTGTTGGCCTCATCCCAACGATCTTCGCTACTCAGGAGCATGGCTGTATTCATGAGGGGGGCGTCATCTTCAGGCCATTTATCTGCACAGGCCTTCCAATGTTCGATGGCCGCTGCTGTATTGCCGAGTCCGTATTGCATGCAGCCAAGGGCAAGTTGGGCGTAACCAGAATCGTGATTGATCACCGGCATTTCCGAGTGGACGTCGCGAATAAAGTTCTCGGGATCGCGTTTGCATTGCCAGGAAATGAGGTAGCGAAATGCCTCGGGGCATTCGGCGTATTGCTCACGAAACTCGCTTACCAACGGACGCAGGCCTTCTATATCGGGGAGACTTTCGAGGGTTGCTTCGGGCGAATGTTCGAGGTGACAAACAAGATGGTTACGCGCACAGGCGATGCGTCCGCGGGAGGCTTGGAATTGAGCAAAGTGGACTTGCTGCCCGATGACGATGGCTCGTACCCGGTCGCGCAAGGCACGGAAAGCTTCGAGGCGGGGTTGGACGAGTGATTCTTGCCAGCGAACGTAATCTCTATAAATGCGTGGATGACGGGCCTCCATGCGGGGGTTGACATCGAAGCAGGTGTTGAAGGCCGGTTGGAGGAGTTTTTTGAAGCGGGGGGGCATCACCAGCAAGTCCAGGTGATCGACTGCCCGCAGGGGGAAGGTATCCGCGTTGTGCTCCAAGATTTCATCGAAGGGCAGATTGCAATAGCGAATGGCCTGACGGAGGTTGATGGGCAAGGTGGGTAGTTTTTCCCAAAGTGTAGCCACTTCGCTATCAAGAAAAATCTTCCGGTGAGCATCCCAACTTCCGATATTGTGGTAGCGAAAGCACGAGAGGAGGCAACTCAGGGACTCGGTATGGCGATCCAGTCGGGCTGCTTTGCATGCGAGGCCATAGAGGCGAACTACGCTGGCATCATTGGAGTGCGCCGTGGTGATTTTTTCTAAATCGTAGGAATCTTGGAGGCGACCGGCATAGTTGTAGGCAAGGGCAATGCGGAAAATTTCATCCTGCGAGCAGTCAACTCCCTTCAGAAGGGCGTCACCGACTTGGGCGGCGCGATCGAAAATCCCGAGGCGGGTAAAAACCTCCAATGCCGTTGCCAGCACATGTCTATCCAAGGGTCCTGCAAGTACGCGCTCAACCAGCAAAAGAGCCTCCGCATTCAGCCCTAGATCCAAAAGAGCGGTGGCTTCCTCCCAATGGGGATTGATGTTTTTTTCGGTCATTTTTTAAAGGAATGAATTCGTTCCGGCTGGCTTCGAGCTCGAACGGAATTTCTATGGGTTAACCATAGCAATTTCCGCGCCGAGTTTTTTTCTACTCTGCAAACGGATTTTGCGTGGTTTTTTGCCAATCGTTCGGGGTAAAAAATACCGCTTTTGGTCGACTTTCCAAAGGCGGGGGATCGTTTTTGCCGAGTGGGGACTTAGTCCCAGGAGGGAGATGGGTTTGTTTCCCAAGTGATCGGCCTTCAAATGATGGCCTACAGGGAGCAAATTGGATCTGCTTACGATGGCAACGAGTCATTTTTGCAGTAAGTGCTGACTCGTGACTTTCACGAGTCCCATATGGTCACGCTCAATAGGCCTGATCCTCTTTCCTAAAAATTCAATGGGCGATACGCACCGCTCGGTCGTCAGGATGGGGGAAAATATTACCTTGATTGAGTTGGGGCACTTGTCCTTTTGGTGAGAGTCTCGAGTTATTATGCGATCCTCGGCCTCCTGCCGTTTGCGGAAATTGGAAACGGCGGTTCTTCTATTCCAGCGGGCGTTTGGTTGGGTCCGCATTTCTTGTCTTTACTAAAAAGGCCGATCGGCTAGGATTCGCACCCTTCTTATGTCCATACTTTTGCCCGTCTTAATTATTTTGCACGTCCTCATCTGCTTGCTGATGGTATTCGTGGTTCTCATGCAGCGTCCACGCAGTGAGGGATTGGGTGCAGCCTTCGGTGGCGGGCTTACTGACAATGTCTTTGGATCCCAAACAACGAACGTGCTGGCGAAATTCACGACGTGGCTTGCGATTGCTTTTTTCGTCATAACTCTCTTGCTCTCGATCATCACTGCGAAATCGGCCAACAGCAAAACGGAGATTCAGAAAAAACTCCTCAGCGCACCCGTGCCTCAAGCTACTGCCACGCCATCGCCGGTTGCTACTCCAGCGCCAGTTGCTACGCCATCGCCGGTTGCCACGCCAGCGCCGGTTGCCACGCCAGCGCCAGTTGCTACGCCTGCTCCGGTTGCCACGCCATCGCCGATTGCCGCACCAGCGACGGTTGCTACGCCATCGCCGGTTGCAAGTGCTACTCCTGCTACAGAAGCAACTTCAACGCCTGCTGTGATCGCGCCGACCACAGGTGGTCCGGATCCACTTCCTCCAGCTCAGAATTGATCGCCATCCGAGGATCGGCTCGGTTCAAAAATATCTAGCCCCCCTTACACCATAAAAGGCATTCATGAAGTCTTTGATCACGATGGAATCCGTGCGGGCATGGCGAAAAAAAATCACGGGAAAAGTGGTTTTTGTTCCCACGATGGGAGCCCTTCATCACGGTCACGAGGCGTTGATTCGCGATGCACGGCGCTTGGCTGGACTCAAAGGATCTGTGGTGGTTTCGATTTTTCTCAATCCGATCCAGTTTGGTCCTCGAGAGGATGTCGCCTCGTATCCCAAGCCGCTTAAAAACGATATTACCGTCTGTCGCAGGGCGGGTGCAGATGCGGTTTTTCTTCCCACGGTTGCCGATATGTATGGGCCCGATCGCTCGGTTTTTGTGGATGAGGAATCGCTCTCCAGTGTCCTTTGTGGGCGGTCCAGACCGGGCCATTTTCGGGGGGTTTGCACCGTGGTCGCCAAACTTTTTAATATCGTTCAACCCACTCACGCGATTTTTGGCGAGAAAGATTGGCAACAACTGGCGATCATTCGACGCATGGTCCGAGACTTAAATTTTCCCGTCGAGATCGTGACCGCTCCGACTGTGAGGGAGTCGGATGGACTCGCGGCCAGTTCTAGGAATGCCTACCTAACAGCAGAGGAGAGGGCGCTTGCTCCCCTCATTCATGCTGCGATGCAGTCCGCCGTAGAGAAGCTTAAAGATCCTGTTGCCATTGTGAGAGCCGTTGCCCGCGCTGTGGAAAAAATCCCCGGTGCTCGATTGGATTATGCCGAAACGGTGGATAGCGTGACCTTGTTGCCACTGAAAAACCGCAAATCGGCTGGGCGTCTTGCCGTAGCTGTTTTTCTGGGAAAAACCCGCTTGATTGATAATATCGGTCTTCCTCCACACAAATGAGAGAATTTGATTTCATCGTTCTTGGCAGCGGTATAGCCGGACTGTCCTTCGCCCTCAAGGCTGCCAAGGTCGGGACAGTTGCTCTTATCACCAAGCGTGGTCGCGCGGATTCCAATACAGCTTGGGCGCAAGGTGGAGTGGCTTGCGTGATGAGTGATGAGGATTCTTTTGAGCTTCACATTCGCGACACACTCGATGCGGGAGTCGGGCTTTGTCACGAGGATGTTGTTCGCGCTGTGGTCACGGAGGGGCCTGCCCGCATCGATGAGCTTATGTATCTCGGTGTCCATTTTGATCACCGAGAGAATGGTAATGGGGGTAATGAACTGGATCTCGGGCGCGAGGGGGGACACTCCAAGCGCCGGGTTTTGCATTTTCAGGATGCCACGGGTCGAGAGATCGAGCATCGCCTTCTCGAGCAGATCGCTGCGAATTCCCAAATTGAGGTGATGGAAAATCACATGGCGGTGGATTTGATCACCACCGGTAAGCTCGGCTATGCCATGGAAAATAGCTGCGTGGGTGTTTATGTGCTCAATGAATCCACCGGCGTGGTCGAGACCCTGCGTAGTGATGTCACGGTTGCCGCGACGGGCGGATGCGGGAAAGTTTATCTCTACACGACGAATCCCGATGTTGCCACTGGTGACGGTGTGGCCATGGCTTGGCGTGCGGGTGCTACTATCGCGAATATGGAATTCATTCAGTTCCATCCGACCTGCCTCTACCATCCAGATATCAAATCTTTCCTGATATCGGAGGTGGTGCGGGGTGAGGGGGGCATTCTCATCAATGAGCGTGGGCAACGCTTCATGGAGCACCACAACCCCCAGAAGGAACTTGCTCCCCGCGATATCGTCGCGCGCGCCATCGATGCCGAAATGAAACGGAGTGGTGCAAAATGCGTTTATCTCGACATCACCCACAAGCCGGTCGACTTCATCATCAGTCGCTTTCCGACGATTTACGAAACTTGTCTTCGCTACGGTCTCGATATCACAAAAAAACCCATTCCTGTCGTGCCGGCCGCGCACTATCAATGCGGTGGAGTGAAAGTCGACATCAACGGGGAGACCTCTTTACGCGGGCTTTTTGCCATCGGAGAGGTTGCCTGCAACGGACTCCATGGGGCGAACCGCCTTGCGAGCAACTCCCTACTCGAGGGTGTCGTTACCGCTCATCGTGCGTTTGAAAAATCCACTCGCCAACGTCGGGAGCGTCTTCCCTTCGATCTGCCCGAGTGGCGCTCCGGCGAGGTTCAGGACGTCGACGAGCTCGTTGTCATATCGCACAACTGGGAGGAAATTCGCCGACTGATGTGGGATTACGTTGGCATCGTGAGGACAGGAAAGCGACTGCAACGTGCTGCTACACGATTGAGGAATCTTCACGCGGAGGTGCAGGAATTTTATTGGAATTTCAAGATTTCAACCGACCTGCTGGAGTTGAGAAATCTGGTTACTGTCGCATCGCTTGTTGTGGACTGCGCTTTGAGCCGCAAGGAAAGTCGAGGACTCCACTATACGTTGGATCATCTTGAGCGCGATGACGTGCGGTTTTTGCACGATACGATTACGAGGCGGAATTGATTTAATCCCTCGGAGTCAGGACGGAAAGTTTGTTGGGCGAGATTCGAAACTCGCAGGGAAGCACGCCGCAGACTTCGCCGTCGAGTTCGAATGGGACTTCATCCGTGCTCCTCACTTGTACCGAGGAGGCTTGGAAATATTCTACATCGTGAAGGGTGAGATGAGTGCCAAAAGCGATGGCTTGAAAATACCTCACGACATCCCAGTGGCTCTGGTTTTTGAAAACAACAATATCCAGTAGCCCATCGTTCAGGTTGGCTTTTTTGAAGAGAGGAAAGGGCCCGCCATAAAGTCGACCGTTACCAATGAGGACAAATCGGCCTTCCCGTCTTGGGATGCCATCGCCCTCAATCACTAGCGAAGGGGGTTTTACCGCGGCGACCTGTGCCAAGGTGAGGAGATAGCTCAGCGGGCCGAGGGCTTTTTTGGATTCCGTGGTCGTCTGTTGCACGACGGCGGCATCCAATCCGACTCCGGCCAATTGAATAAAATAGTGTCCGTTTGCCTCAGGGAGATCCAGTGGACGCGTATGACCCTGCTGGATGACATCCCATGCACGCTCCAGGTTTCCTTGAGGAATACCGATCTCCGACGCAAATACATTCATTGTCCCCACAGGGAGAATGCCCAAGGTGGCGCGGGATTCAGCTATGCCATTGACCACCTCGTTCACGGTGCCGTCTCCACCGGCGGCGACGATGGTATCGAACCCCTCGGCAGCAGCTTCCGCGGCTAGCCGGCGGGCATCGCCACAAGAGGTGGTGAGCCGAACGATGGGATTGCTAGGCAGGGCCTCGATTTTACAACGCAATTTGCCGGCACGTTCGCTTCGAGCGGTGGGATTAAAAATGACTAGGGTCTTATTCACACTTCACTTTCGGGATAGGAGCGGTAGCTTGTTCGTGTGCGTTCGATTGCCAAGCCAATTCTGATTGTTGCCGGAGGGTCATTGCTCCTTCTTGCGGCGATAGTCCTTATTGCGAATATCTACCTCCAGTCGGAAAGTGTTCAGGACCGCATGCGTGCAGCCATTTCCCGTGCAGTGGGTGCACCTATGAAAATCGAGCATTCTTCCTTCACTCCCTGGGCCGGATTCACCTTTTCGGGCCTCAGTCTCCCTCCACAAGGTCGCTCCAAAGTTCCGGAGCTTTCGATTTCCTCTCTCCGTGTGCGAGTTCATCTGCTCTCCCTTTTTCAACGTGAAATCGTGGTGAAGGAAATCCTTTTTTTGAATCCAGTTCTTGTATCGATCCCAACGCCATCTGGCAGATGGCCTATGCTTAAAGCGCCGACTGATACTTCTCCCTCGCAATCTGTTATTTCGCTTCCTGCTGTTGAGCCGGTCTCTGTGTCTGGACCTTCTGTGAACCCGCCTCTAGCCGTCGCTCCTAGCGAACTCAGCAATCCGCCGTCCCCTAGGAACATGCAACCGGAGGTTCAGGTGGATGCCATTAAGGTTCGTAATGGCAAAGCCGTTTTCTACGATGATGCGGAGCACCAATTCATCGAGTTTGAGAATATTACTGTCGATTCCCATTTAACCAAGGATCGGTCTTTAACCGGTAAAATCCGAATCGAAAAAATCACCCTCGCCGGTTTTTTACACCCCTCCAACATAACTGCTCGCTTCGATTGGAATGGAGGGAAGTTAGTGATATCGGATGTGGTCGCAGACTGGGCTGGAGGTACGATTTATGCCCGTTTCGCCATCAATCGGGAACTTTCACCCGCGTTCGAAAGCTGGATGGCTGTTCAGAAGGTTTCAGTCAAAAATCTTTCCGAGGATGCGGGAATCAATGGCAGTGGAAAGCGGGGCGAAATTTTTGCTAGTGGGACGCTCGATGGTGAGTTCGGGATTCCTGAATCCTATACCGGCGATGTTTCAGTTTCCCTCTTTGAGGGTCGATTGCAACCGCTCGATGTGATTCGACAGATCGGCGACCTGCTCGGTGTGGATGAACTTAAAATGCTCGATCTCAAGCAAGCTGACGCAAACCTAACGATCCGAGATGGGAAGGTGATGGTCGATAAAATAGCCATCGCCTCAAATAACTTCATCATGGACGCGACTGGAGAAAGTGGTTTCGACGGCACGCTGAGCTTGGGGGCGCGATTTCATGTGAATGAAAAAATCCGTAGGGAATCGCGCGGTCTCATTGGATCCAATTTCGAACCCTCCGAAACGGAAGGTTATACGCACATGGGTTTTCGGATTTCCGGCACACTCGCCCGCCCGAAGACCGATCTCCTGGATAAATTAGTCGGGATTCGTATCGGACAGGATCTCGGCGGTCTCATCAACAGCTTCCTCCGCCCATCCCAAGGGCAGAAAAAAAAGAAACCGCCGCAACCTGTCCCTGCTCCGTCGCCGGGATCCTAAGAGACGATGCGGATTATTTCAGGTAGCGCCGGCGGGCGACCACTCAAAGCTCCGCCAGATGGACTCAGACCAACGATGGATCGAGTTAAGGGAGCGGTTTTTTCGAGCCTTGGTGATTTGGTTCCGGGTGCTGTCGTTCTGGATCTCTTTGCTGGTTCTGGGGCCATGGGAATAGAGGCACTCAGTCGCGGGGCTTCCGCTGCTGTCTTGGTGGACAGCAACGAACTCTGCATTCGCTGTATACATGAAAATCTCCGGATGGCTGGAGTCTCGGCCACCGTTCAAACGATGGATGCCTACCGGTTTCTGGATCTGCATGCGCAACCCGAGAGTTTCGATATCATTTTTGCTGATCCGCCATACTCGAAGAAACCGGAGGATGTGAAGCATGCGGATGCCTTGGCTGCCTCTCTCAAATTGGCTTTGGCACTCAAGCCCGGAGGATTATTTGTCTTAGAAAAACAGGCTGCCGGCACGCTTGACGAAAGTGTTTTTGAGGTGATCAAATCCAAGCGATATGGCGGTAGTGAAATCCTTTACTTGGCCAAGAAATGATCCGAGTCGTTCGCTTTTTTTATAATCTGCTTTTTCCGATTGTGCTGTTGCTTTTGCTACCGGGATTTCTGATTCGAATGACTCGGCGAGGAAATTACAGGCATAAATTCGGTCAGCGCTTTGGGATCTATTCAGCCGGTGTTCGTGAAAAAATAGCTGGCACGAATCGGATCTGGGTTCATGCCGTGAGCGTGGGTGAGGTAAATATCGCGCTGAAACTCATTCAAGCCCTTCGTGAAGCTGATTCGGAGCTCCGATTTGTGCTTTCGACTACCACCTCGACAGGGTTCAAACTCGCTGTCAGTCGCAAGTCAGCTTGGCTGGAACCGATCTATAGTCCTCTCGATTTTCACCCAGTTGCCCGTAGGGTTGTGCGATTGATCCATCCGCGCTGTCTCATTTTGGTGGAGGCGGAAGTTTGGCCCAATATTCTTTGGGAGGTTCGTCGAATCGGCGCCAAGGCGGCGCTTGTGAATGCCAGGCTCTCACCGCGTTCGGAAAAACGCTATCGCGCCGCGCGCTGGATCACGGCCCCAGTTTTCAATCAACTCAATCTCCTCTGCCTTCAAGAGGCCCAAGATACAAATCGTTGGAAATCTCTGGGGCTCGATCCCGCAAAACTTGTCCTCACGGGTAGCATTAAATTTGACGATATGGCTACCGTTCCACGCCCAGTCCGCGATTTCTGGCCTGTGCTGGAGGAGATCGGTATTACAAAGAATGCTCCGATTCTCCTCGGTGGAAGTACCTTCGAGGGCGAGGAGTTGATTTTAGCAGAGGTTTACAAAGAACTTCGTCAATCCCACCCCGACTTGTTTCTCATCCTAGTGCCCCGTCACCACGAAAGAGCGGAATTGGTGGCTCGTCAACTCGAGCAGGCGGGACTCAAGGTCATGCGGCGCACTAAGCCCTTGTCCGAAGGCAAGCCCGACGTGCTTCTGGTCGATACCACCGGCGAACTCGCCGGATGGTACCTATGCGCAACTGTGGTTTTTGTTGGGAAAAGTTTGTGCGCCCAAGGCGGACAGAACCCCGCTGAACCGATCGCTGCCGGAGTGCCTGTGATTTTTGGCCCTCACATGCAGAACTTTTCCACGCTCGTTCGGGCATTTCTTCAAGCGAAGGGCGCAATAGAAGTGAAAAATGCGAGTGAAATCAGCGATGCCGTGAGTGCCCTTCTCGCGAACCCCGATCGTTGCGCCGGCATGGTTGCCAATGCGGCGAAATGCCTCGAAATCCACCGAGGAGCGACAAA